>DASXPV010000010.1:0-5287 GCA_036493355.1 Rhabdochlamydiaceae bacterium | reverse complement strand
GTTGATTTGGCATTACCAAGAAAACAAGATGACGAGCAAAATCCAGTTTAACTTTGGTCCTTACCAAAAACTTATAAATGTTTAAGCGGATTTACTTATGAAGACCCCATGGCCCCATGTTCTGGATAATTTCATTATCAGAACGCAGGGACGTGCCTTCGGCCACTCAGCCATCTTTAATAGTGATCTACTTATTGCCAGGGATTAACTACAAAGTTCACGCCAGATTCATCAAAAAATTCTTCATCAGAATCTGCTTGCTGGAATGGATTATTGTTAAGGTCACATTCTTGCAATGCGCCAAGGTTATCTATCTCTACGGGATATTGCTGAAGCTGATTATACCCAAGCTGCAACTCTCGTAATGCGCCAAGGTTGCCTATCTCTGGAACAAGTTGCTCAAGCTGATTATGCTCAAGGTACAACGCTCGTAATGCGCCAAGGTTGCCTATCTCTGGAACAAGTTGCTCAAGCTGATTATACCCAAGGTACAACGCTCGTAATGCGCCAAGGTTGCCTATCTCCGGGGGGAGTTGCTCAAGCTGATTATGCTGAAGGTACAACGCCCGTAATGCGCCAAGGTTGCCTATCTCTGGAACAAGTTGCTCAAGCTGATTATACCCAAGCTGCAACTCTTGTAATGCGCCAAGGTTGCCTATCTCTGGAACAAGTTGCTGAAGCTGATTATCCTCAAGGAACAAATATTCTAATGCGCCAAGGTTGCCTATCTCTGGAACAAGTTGCTCAAGCTGATTATGCTGAAGGTACAATGCCCGTAATGCGCCAAGGTTGCCTATCTCCAGGGGGAGTTGCTCGAGCTGATTATGATCAAGGTTCAACCATTGTAATGCGCCAAGGTTGCCTATCTCTGGAACAAGTTGCTCAAGCTGATTATACCCAAGATACAACCGTTGTAATGCGCCAAGGTTGCCTATCTCCGGGGGGAGTTGCTCAAGCTGATTATGTTCAAGTTTCAACCATTGTAATGCGCCAAGGTTGCCTATCTCCAGGGGGAGTTGCTCGAGCTGATTATACTCAAGGTACAACATCTGTAGTGCGCCAAGGTTGCCTAGTAGACAAGAAGAGTCACCGCATTATCTGCACGGCATTTGCAAATGGCAAGCGGCACGACTTCAGATTATTCAAGGAGTCTAAAACGTGGCTACACCCCTCCATAAGTATCGTCACTGATAGCGGGTATCAGGGGCTTCAAAAGATCCACGCTAAGACACAAATGCCCAAGAAAAGGAGCAAAAAGAATCCCTTGACAAAAGAAGACAAGGCAAACAATCGACAACTTTCCAGCGAGAGAGTCCTCAATGAAAACGTTATCGGAAGCCTGAAGCGGTTTAAGATCATTGCCGATCGCTACCGCAATAGGCGGAAAAGGTTTGCGCTTCGCTTCAACCTAATCGCCGGAATTTATAACTTGGAGCTAGCCCGATGAGTTTCGAAACAAAGCCAAATCGAAGCGAAGCGGTCCGAACGAGGAAGACCATTCCCGGTTGGGAAGGCTGATGAGGAGGATTGATGTGGCAAAGTCGCAGCCAGTCAAAATTCACACAATTGGGACGGTCGCAGTATATACTCCTTCCATTTGAAAGTTGGGGTTTTGCCTTAGCCGAAAAGGCAAAACCCCAACTTTCAAATGGAAGGAGTATATTAAAATTGCATTAAGAATTTCAGATAGGCAGTCTGATTCGACCATTTTTCACCCCATTCTCCTGAATAACTTCCTCGTATCTCAAAGCCTCTTGGCCAAAGCAGCCTCAATGAGGCGCTAGGCGCAAACAAATTGCGATTTGGCAAGAAGCCTGTGACTTCAAAAGTTTGTGTTGAGTCGACAAAACGCGCATGCGTTTCTTTTCCCCTGAAGCGCTCTTCATGAACATAGGCTAGCTTAATTTCTGGGGACCATGAAAAAGAGCTGCCATTTTGCCAAAAGGAAAAGCTGAGACCTAATTCTTCATGCAAGAACTTGGAGGTGCGATCGCGCACGACGAGGTCCAAACTCTCCGCTCCTTTTTCACGGTATTTATCTTCATGCAGATAGAAATAATCAAAAGATCCGTAAGGGCGAAACTGCACGCATCTTATGTTCCAAAGATACCCAAGCTCTAAATGACCTTCGCACTCGACTCCGTTGTTGTCGTGTTTAGCAGTACGCGTCAGCGAGCCTAAAGCATTTTCCAGAAAGGTATGCCGCTTAGCATCGAAGTGAACAGCACCGCCCATAACGATAGCATTGAGATAGAAAGCTTTATAAAAAAATGATCCGTAAAGTGTACCCAAATAGGTATTGGCATGAGAATGTGCCTGCGACTGATTCCAATGTAACACCGTATGCGCATAAGAGAAAGCGGCTCCTAAAATGGCATGATCGGCATCATTTTTGCCTTTTATATCCCCATCTATTCCAATGAGAACGCCATGTGTGGAAGAGTGAAAACCAATCTTCGTTTGATCACATTCGTCCTGAGCTAAGCGGCTATTTTGTTTACTCCAATTGTCAAACGGCGCAATCCATATCCCCTTTGCCTTGTTGGGTTTTGGAATGGCACCTAGCTCTTTTCGCACGCAATAAGGCCCATGGATTTCCTGCAGGCGATCTGTATAAATCGTTCGGATCGCAGTTGTAGCTGATTCTTGAGTAATGGGGATCGCATTGAACAGTGCGAGATGCATTTGGTCAAAATCACAAAAGAGCTGCTTATTATTCGCTTCATTTAAAAAATTTGTAATGAAAGACACATCGGGATTATTGGGATTGGAAGTCTCATAAGCAGCAGCCGTGGCTGCAGCATTGCTACTACAAGGATTTCCTAAAACCGCACTAAAGGGGAGAGTTACCACCGCGATTTGGATGAGATCTGGAAAGTAAAGGACATTGAAATTGCGCACAGCGGATTGGCTATTGACCACCACTCCATCAAAGGGGCTCACAATGGAGGTGGCTGAAACAATATCATAAGTTGCGCCCACTGCATAACTACCCGGATCAGGATTGATGAATAGGATTGCATTAGAGACATCTACAGCTCCCATTACGATGAGTTCGCTGGCAGTGGTGGGATTCACTTCGATATTTAAAATAGACTCAGGAGCAAAATTGACATCCCCTGTGATATGCATCGTTCCTGGCGAATCACCTGGAGAGAGGATGGCACCTGTAGCAATAGGAATGGGAAGTGTCGAACTCACGCTTCCTGTCCCCTTTAGCGTCCCACCGGAAATCGTCACGCTATGCGCTGAAGCACTTCCATCAATGACCATGATTCCTTCAAGAAGATCGATCACAGAAGAACCTCCTGTCAGGTGAATGGATCCTGTGTTGCTCAATGTAAAACTCGTATTCGATCCTATTTCCTGAAAGGTTCCGGTTCCGGTTATGGCCCCTGAAAAAACACCGCTATTCACCCTTAACTCACCAGTTCCCAGAGTGATCGCACCGTCACCGGCTAGCGCTTGGATTGTTTGATTCGTGCCATTCACATTAAATAGCGCTCCTGAGGAGACTGTCACAAGTGAACTTATGGCGAAGGAATCATTGGCAGCGGACTGAAGAGTGCCTCCTGTGATCAAAGTATTTCCCGTATGGGTGGACGATGTAGTAAGAACGCATACTCCCGCCCCCGATTTAATAAAGGAACCGGAGCCACTCATCACAGAATTCAATGTACTTGTAAATGTAGGATCCACTTGAAGGGTTCCAGGCCCTGCCAAAACAATGGTCTTGCTCGTGGTGTAATTAACGGCCGTCTCTAGAGTGCCTCCATTAAAAGTGAATACCCCAGAAACAGGAGCCCCTAAGGGACCTGTAGCTATTAAGTCTGCAACTGTAATGCGGATTGTGCCTGCGTTAAATTGTGTGCCTCCTTGATAATTGCTCTGACGGTTCGTTAAGGTAAGAGTGCCTGTACCTTCTTTGATAACTCCACCATCTATAAACGGCGCTCCTTCATGCGCGATAAAACCATTAAAAGTAGTATTTTGAGCCCCAGTCACATGCAAATTAAATGAAGCATTTGAGGTGTTAATTGCAATCTTTCCAGTTGGATCTGTTCCGTTTAAATTTTGAATAGTATACATAACAACAGGATCTGGCAATGTAGGATTTAGAATTAATTCTCCATTTACAGTTACTGAACTGCTCGAGCTAATATCTCCCATGGAAACGAGCTTGATTGTACCCCCACTGTCAATAACAGTAGAACCCGTATAAGTTTGGACAGGGAAGATAAAGTTAAACGAAAGATTCGTAGCGTGTATTCCACCCGTTCCTGAAATAACCCCCGTAATATCTGAGCCGATGTCACCAATTGTTAACGTGGCAGATCCCAGCAATATATTCCATCCTCCTAGTGGTCCTGGTGCATTATTTATACCGCTTACGGTCTGCGAAAAATTATTGAGATCTAGTATAGTACCTGGAGACAGTTGTATCACAGAATCTGGGGAAAACGTGTTAGTACTTCCGGCTCGGAAAGTCCCTCCTGCGATTATTGTATTTCCTAAATAGGTATTGACTCCTGACAAAACGAGGGCATCAGCCTGTGAACTTCCCGTGTAGTTGAGCACTGTCGAGTTTGGTACCCCCCCAATATTGAGATTTCCTGAAATTATGTTTGAGGAAGCGGCATTTGTAATATTCAATATCCCTGAGGATAGGCCGATATTTGCACTTATGGTATGCCCGCCCTGCGCATCTTGAAAATCAAGCGTGTTACCATCTGAGAAGGTGAAACTGTTTCCAGAAATGGTATAAGGAGAAGTAGAATTGATTGTCATTCCCACAACATTCAGCCCACCGGGAATGTCATTGTTAACTAAAAAGGTGGAGGCTGAGGAAGGGAAAACTAGACTGTCGCCATTCATGGGAATCCCATTTGGCGTCCAATTCGTAGCTGTGTCCATCGAATTGCTAGTCGTGCCATTCCACGTATCTGTCGCAGCAAATAGATCTAGACTGAGAATACAAACGATGCTCACTCCTACTTTCAAATGGCATAGCTTGTATTCGCGTCGTTTTTGCATACTTAGTCACAGTCTTTCAAATGCGAAAAATTGATTAAGTCATTTTTTTTGTCAAGCAAATGATATACTGCGACCGCCCCAATTGTGTGAATTCAGCTTGCATTGACCACAATGAACCTATCCTGATAATGCAGGAAAAATTTTAGTTTGTTATTCTTCTTTGTCTCGGATTTAGGAGGTAAAGATGACTAGATTTAATGGGTTAACAGATAACCAATGGAGATTGATCGAAGGATTTTTTCCAGAGCCTGTA
>DASXPV010000009.1:0-1550 GCA_036493355.1 Rhabdochlamydiaceae bacterium | reverse complement strand
TCTTCGTCGATAACTCCTTTCTTGCGTCGTTTGCCTTTACCAAATGCCAAAAGTAAAAGGAGCGCTCCGAGTATGCCTATATTGCGCGCACAAAGAGCCATCTGCGTTGTCTTTTCAGGACCAGCAAGAGTCCAAAAAGAGTGCATGAGTAGTGTGGCAGGAACCAGAACTATCATTAAAAACAATGCCCCGAGACGCACAGTAATTCCGAGCAGGAGCATCAGGCTTCCAACGAACGTGCAAAAAAGAGCGCCTGAGAGAAGACAGAAAGAGGCATTTATCATCTTTTCAATGAGCTGCTGCCTAGCAGGATCTGCCATAGAGAGGGTCATCCAATCGCAGAGTTTTGCAATAAAAATATATTCTGCGCCTTGCCAGTCGAGAATTGCAGTGACTCCTGCGACAAGAAAAATAATTCCTACACACGCGCGACCTAAAAAAGCGATAAAAGATTGTAATAGCGACATCGTTTTCTCCTGGAATCAGTATATAACCTCTAGTATAATTACATAATGTTAAAAAATTATCGAGAACATCATATCCTCTCTATCTTTGCAGCGCACGAAGAGCGGCAAGCACCTTTAGATCTCTTTTTGAAACACTATTTCAAAGCGCATAAAGCAATCGGTGCAAAAGATCGCAAGTACATCGCAGAAACGGTGTATGGAATCACTAGGTGGCGCGGGCTGCTCGATTATCTCTCTGACAAGCCCTCTTCGTGGGAGAATCGCTACCTGCGCTTTTTAGATTTCTCCCCGCAGCATTATTTAACGGATGAGACGATCCCCCTACACGTGCGCGTGAGTTTTCCAAAGAAGCTATTTGAACTGCTTAAAGAGGGCCTAGGCGAAGAAAAGGCGATCCTCTTTTGCTTAGCCTCTAATGAAAGCGCGCCTACGACGATTCGCGTGAACGCGCTTAAAACAGAGCGCAGCTCACTTTTCTCTGCATGGCACTCTCTCTACGATCTCTCTTTATGCAGCTTTGCGAAAAATGGGCTTGTCTTTCCTAAACGGATCAATTTATTTGGACTGCCAGAATTTAAGATGGGCTATTTTGAAATGCAAGACGAGGCGAGTCAACTCATCGCTGAACTCATCGCCGTGTCTCCCGGAGAACAGGTGCTCGATTTTTGTGCGGGGTCAGGCGGTAAGGCACTCGCAATTGCTCCTGCAATGCAGCAAAAAGGCCAGCTCTACCTACACGATATTCGCGACTCTGCTTTGACAGAAGCCAAAAAAAGATTGAGGCGTGCGGGCGTGCAAAATGCGCAAGTCCTCAGCCACGATGCACCTCATAAAGCTCGTTTAAAACATGCGATGGACTGGGTGCTCGTCGACGTGCCATGCAGCGGCAGTGGTACATTGCGCCGTAATCCCGACATGAAATGGAAATTCGATGCAGAAAAGTTAGATCTACTGCTCACAAGTCAGCGTCAGATCTTTGAAGAGGCGTGCAGCTTTGTTAAACCCGGCGGTAAGATCGTCTATGCGACATGTAGCGTGCTGCCTCAAGAGAATGCTCTGCAAGTCGACTATTTTGAAAAGGCT
>DASXPV010000008.1:0-2309 GCA_036493355.1 Rhabdochlamydiaceae bacterium | reverse complement strand
AAAATCTCCCGCGTCGGCTTTGCAGAAAATTTTTCGTCTTCGCTCGCGCCTTGTACTCGTACAATGGTCGCTCGCTCCAGACAAAAAATTTTCGCAGCCTCCTTGCATATTTTTCTCAATCTTGTTTTAAATCACTATATCCACAAAGTACTCCAGTTCGGGCCTTTCGGGTTCGTGTATCGCTTGTTGAATTCTCTGCAGCTCTTCTATGGTGGGATTACCGACATCGCAAAGGGTGTTATAGACTGCAAACTCTTCAGCCGAAAGGCAAATCCAAGCGCTAAAGAATGCCATTTTTTTGAGTTTATTGAATATTTTTAACATAATGCCTATCCACGTCAAAATAAGAAGAATTAGGGCCTGGAAGCCAATCCACCATTCCGAATTTGTGAAGAAGAATAGATAGCGCTGTTTGATCCGACCTTGGGGAATAAAAAGCTTGGCTATCTTTTGCTGCTTCATAGAGGGCATCGATGAGTTGAATGCCTTTTTTGCGCATGAAATCGATGCCAAATATGCCCGCTTGGCAAGATAATAGATTGCCCGCTTCTTCAAACCCCAATCCAAAATAGCGCGCCACTTCTTCTCGCAGGAAGTGAAATTCACCCAGGGTGTGAAAGTTTTGTGTGATAAAATATCCTCTTTGTCTAATTACGTCGAAAAAAGCGTTAAGGCTGACTTTGGGTATAATAGAAGCATCGAGATACAATACCCTCTTATATCCTTTTTTCCACATCTCTTTGAAAAAGCAGACCTTAAAGGCGTAGGGGACATGTGCAAGGGCTAAGCTGCCATTTTCGATGTTGGGCCATCCACCGATGCGGCAATGCACGTGGCCGATAAAATCAGAAGAGGCAATTGTGGAAAAAAGGCGTTTGGCTCCGTTTGAAAAGCGCTCATTAAAAGAAGCATAGATGACAATACAATTTTCTCTGTCGCTCTCTTTTGTGTTGACAGCCTTGTAGAAATATTGAGGCAGCTCATTGGGCAGAGTGCCGATAAGTCTAAACTCTTTAACAAAGCCCGCCTTATCCGCCAATAGATCTAGCTGGGGCCTTGGGGATTGGCTAATCGCGCGCTGAATGTTCCAAAGGTCTTCAAGGCGGGGATGGCAAATGTCGGAAATAGTCTTGTATATTTCAAATTCTTCTGTTTGAATGCTCAGCCAAGAATATAAAAAGAGGAACAACCATTTTAGCATGATATGCTTGCGGCTACTGTTTCTTCTAATTGCCTATGCGTTTTCGGCTGCTGCTTTAGATAAAAGATCCAGCGCGCCCTACCTTTCCGGAAATACCTTTCGCAGCTTTGCGGATTTTATTATAGAAGAAATGAGCCTCTCCTTTTCTCCGGATGCGGTTACCGCAGGGAGTAAGATATTCGTGGATACGAATTTTTTAAACTACTTTTTCAAAAATGTACATCCTTTGCTCTCTTCTCCCTATATTTTAATTACGCATAATAGCGATCTTCCCATCCCTGCAGATTTTGCTTCCCTGCTGGATGAGGAAAAGTTGATCGCCTGGTTTGGTCAAAATGTGGAAGACTGCTCGCATCCCAAGCTGCATCCTTTGCCCATCGGCATCGCCAATAGAAGTTGGGCGCATGGCAGAATAGAAGTCTTTGATCACATCAGAAAGTTAAAGGGGCTTTTTCCCAAAGACATCTCGCTCTATATGAATTTTAATTTGCTGACATTTCCTTCTGAGCGCCTTGCAGTTATGGCCCTTTTTGCCCAATTGCCTTTTTGTTACTATTCATCCCCCAAAGCTATGGAATCCTACTTGTGCGATTTGACCAGATCGCAATTTGTCCTAAGCCCGCGAGGCAACGGGCTGGATACGCATAGATCTTGGGAATCGCTGTACATGGGAGCCTTCCCCATTGTCAAGACCTCTTGTTTGGATTCGCTGTTTGAAGGATTGCCTGTCGTCATTATCAACGACTGGGAAGAGGTTACCGAGTCTTTCCTGCAAGAGAAATACGCAGAAATGAAAGACGCTAATTATCAATGGGAAAAATTATTTGCTCCTTTTTGGTTTGATTACATTAATTCTTTTCGCGATTTCGTTTTAATAAAATAAGATTATCAATATAAAGAAGTTAATTATCTGATTTTAACTTTGATGACCCGTGAACCTATCCCGATAATCTTCCGATCCAAAATCTAATAGACTTCTTTCGAAACTAAACTTTTGAGTATACTCGTCCTCCAAAAGTGTGGAGGTATGATGAAATTCGAAATGGTAAAGGATCTGGACGACGAAAAGTTTCGTCGCCTGACAGGCGTTAAAAGGACTACATTTTTA
>DASXPV010000007.1:0-2314 GCA_036493355.1 Rhabdochlamydiaceae bacterium | reverse complement strand
AGGTGCGACCGGTATGTCGTTAAACTAGAGGGTGAAAGTCCCTTACGGGCTCTGGTAAGGAGAACCGTTAGAGAAGGCAAGGGTGTCCACCGCGAGGTGGAATCTGAAGAAAGCCGTATACAAAATGCTGGCCCAACGAACAGGAATCGCATAGAGGCAGTGTCCCTTGGATAAAGGATGCCTTGGAATCCGAAGTCCAATACTTACTCAGAAGGGGCCATGTAAATGCGATGGGTGAGCAGGAAAGTGTAGCGAATTACCCGGTGAGAGCTGTGTTCACGCCTGACAAGTACCCGACAAAAGAGGGGAACAACAGTGCTAGCGGTGTCTCGGAGAGATGACGTGAACGACACAGCAGTCAGCAGACGACGTAGTAGGCGTTTTTTTTTTAGCGCTGAAGGTCCGAACATGAAAACAAAGAAAAGACCTGAACTTCTATGACAACAGACAATCACAGAAAAATGGAGCAATCCATAGCTCAAGCGGAAGACCCGAGGGAGAGCCTCGCACCATTTCCGAATAGCGTGATGGTTGACAAGGCAGAGAGGGAAACATCTTTTCTACCTAGCGATCAATATGACACCTACATGGCAACAATGGAAGGAGTCGTAGATGAAATCAACATACAGGCAGCGGTTAAAGCTGTTATAAGCAATAAAGGGGCGCCTGGAGTAGACGGTATCACCACTGAAGAGATTAAAAAGGTCATGCACAAGCAATGGCCTCGAATCAAACAGGATCTTCTCGAAGGGAAATATTGCCCACAGCCTGTCAGGCGTGTGGAAATTCCGAAACCAGATGGGAGTGGGTTTCGACAATTGGGAATCCCAACCGTCATGGATAGGATCATCCAACAGGCAATACACCAAGAGCTGGTTCCTGTCTTCGAACCAATATTTTCAGAACATAGTCACGGATTTAGGCCGAATCGAAGCGCCCATCAAGCAGTCTTGCAAGCCCAAGGATACATCCAAGAAGGATGTGAATGGGTTGTGGACGTCGACTTAGAGAAGTTCTTCGACAAAGTCAATCACGATATGCTCATGGCAAGAATAGCAAGACGCGTGAAGGACAAGAAAATCCTCCACCTGATCAGGAAATACCTGCAAGCAGGAGTTATGGAGGAAGGGCTTGTAAAACCAACGGCAGAAGGGACCCCTCAAGGAGGCCCCCTCTCACCGCTACTGTCCAATATTATGCTGGACGACTTCGACAAAGAACTCGAAAAGAGAGGACTGCGCTTTGCAAGATACGCGGATGACTGCAATATCTACGTTAAATCAGAGAAAGCAGGCAAACGAGTTATGGAAGCAACAGTTCAATATCTAACCGAGAAACTGAAGCTCAAAGTCAACCAACAAAAGAGTGCAGTAGATCACCCCTGGAACCGAAAGTTTCTAGGGTTCACTTTCACGAAGGGAAAAGAGCCAGGCCGGATTGCAATTCATGAGAGTCGGATCAAACGGTTTAAGGACAAAATAAAAGGCATCACCAAGGGAATGAGAGGTAGTAAGCTGACGGAAAGCATCCGTAAACGGCTTATGCCAATCACGAGGGGATGGGCCAACTATTTTGGCTTAAGCGAAGATCGGAGCCTATTTGAATTATTGGATGGGTGGATCAGGCGTAAGATACGAGATATTCTCTGGCGGCAGTGGAAGAAACCCCGCAATCGTGTCAAAAGACTGATAACCCTTGGACTCAAGGAACACGCTGCTCGGAAGACTGCATACGCCAATAAGGGGCCATGGAGAATGGCCAAGACGAATGGGATGCATAGAGCTGTGTCGAATGGAGTCATAGAAGCAATGGGATACGTCCCCATGTCGAAAATCGTTGCTAGGGTTGAGCGCTCATGAACCGCCGTATACGGATCCGTAGGTACGGTGGTGTGGAAGGACGGGGAGCCGAAAGGCCCCCTCCTATCCGATTGAAGGCCAAAAAATTGTTGATAAGCCGACGCAGTTAAATATGAATTTATTTCTCGCGAATGGTATTAAGAAGGTTTGGTAATGATGAGATCGCTCTTTGGATCGTTCACGCTGACTATTTTTCGTCTTTCGCGTTTTTTTGAAAAGTTGAGCTCTTTGTCCAATTCTGCGATGAGGGCGCTGCTAGCAGGATCGCCTGTGAGAAGGGCAGTGAGCTCCTCTTGTGTGAGAGCTTTTTCTTTTTTTTTCTCTTCAGCAATAATCTTCGCTACGATTTTCTTGCCGAAGATAGATTCGAGGAGGGGAAAAGAGGCTAATGAGAAATGGATAGAGCTTTGCTTATTTAGGGTGAAAAAATGCTCTAGCGGTGCGATGCCTTGTTT
>DASXPV010000006.1:0-6407 GCA_036493355.1 Rhabdochlamydiaceae bacterium | reverse complement strand
TGCGGATGCTGTATTTTGTTTCTGTCTTCTTAGTCATGTTTTGATCCTATTGTTTTTCGTTTGGTCACAAAAAATTTATAGAATCAAACTTCTAAGGGCAAGCAAAAGCTTCATCCGCAGCTATTTACGCAACAAGATCGTACTAATGCTAGTTTATAGAGTTTTTGCGCTACGCGGATTGCAGTTATTTTCCATTCAGGAATCACTTCTTTTTTTGTAGAGTCTACAATGGGGTCTAATTCTGGTGTGGAAGAAGTAGAAGAGCTCGAGCTCAACGCAGAACTTGAAGGAGGCAAAGGATTGTCGCCATAGGGATTTGCTCCCCCTATTAAAAAAGAATCAGAGTTACTAATGCCAGCAGAAGCCATAATATCACCTTTGATTTAATATAATTTTAAATTATTTTACACTTTAATTCAATTTAATTTTAAATTTAATAAAAGTTAAATTTTAACATTTAATCATTTAACTCTTTAAAAATGTAATATGTTGTAAATCAGTATATTGTATTTCTCTGCGTGCTCTGTGATCTCTGTCTCGACTTTAGGAATTTTTAAGCGCATAACATGAGCCATTGAGATAGGTTCATCTATTGATATTTGCTTCTCACCTGCATTTTCCTAAAACTTGATGTTCAAAACATGAGCGCACATTTTCATAACCTAAGCTCCGACATCATTCGATTCGCGATCCTCACGAACACCCAGAACAAGCTTCTAAGTGTTTGCTATAGTGATTTAAAACAAGATTGAGAAAAATATGCAAGGAGGCTGCGAAAATTTTTTGTCTGGAGCGAGAGACCATTGTACGAGTACAAGGCGCGAGCGAAGACGAAAAATTTTCTGCAAAGCCGACGCGGGAGATTTTCTCAATATTGTTTTAAATTACTATATTAAAGCAGTTTTCCTTTAAACTTTCTGCTCTAAATATGAGCGCAGTTTTTACTAATCTAGGCCCCCACATCATTCAATACATCTACGGTTATACCCCTAACTCTAGTTGGATTCCCAATAAGCAGATTTACGCAAGTCTTTCAGCGCTTCAATCCCCTCTCTGGCGCCAACTTTTCCCTCTCTTAATGGTCAATCCACAAGAGAAAGAAAAGCCTATAGAAACAGCCAAAAGAGGCATGCGCATTGCTGCATCCATGAAAAGCAGAAATTTTAGACAAGTTACTTTGCCTTTAAGCAATTTTTATGAAGCTCACTTTTTGAATGAAAAGGAACTCGTTTTGATCCATCTGAAAAAAATCGATATTTATGATTGTGAAAAAGAAAAAACTGTTCGCACAATAGTCGATAAAAATATGATCAATCGAACAGCTATTTCCCCTGACCAAGATATAGCTGTTGCAGGACTCGACTCACCTATTTTCATTTGGGATTCGAAAAAATGCAGCATAAAGTCTTCGCTGAAGGGTCATCAAGGCACAATCCATAATACTCTTTCTTTTTTATCACCAAGGCATTTGATCAGCGCAACGAATGATGGTTCTATCAAAATCTGGGATGTTAGCACTGAACACGCCTGTGCTGTGATAAAAAATAAAAATGCTGACCTTATCACACGAATCTCTCAAAGCACTTTTGCCATGAGTAATCGGGAACAACCTATCATCGAAATTGTGGATGTTGAGACACAAAAAACTTTTTCCAATCTGCATGGCCATGAAAAATCTATTCAGTGCTTGACGCATTTGGAAAATGAAACATCGCTAGTGGGTTCTTCCTCTCTAGATTACACTATTAAATTCTGGAATGTGACGAGTGAAAAATGCATAAACACTTTTCAAGAAAAATCCCTCTGTCGTAGTCTAATCGGATTGCCTAACCATGCTTTTGCAGCTATAATAGAAGAGCGATACCTTCGCATATCGACTATTGCAGGAAAAAACCTCATGCTTGAACCTTTAAAGGATCATGGCTCATTTAAAGTAAGCTATAATAAAAATGGCGTCGTAGCCATCTCCGGAATGCCCTCTGCACTCCTCCTAAAATTTAAACACTAATTTATTTTCTAAAAATCTAAATAATAAAAAAGTTTTGTTTATTTTAGAAAACATTTGACTAAATTTTTTAAAAATGTTTTACAAAAAAATAGATATTCAACTTTTTGAAGATCATATCTTTGATAAATTAACAACTTAAGGGTTTTATATGAAAAATTCTGGAGAAGCTATTCTAGCCGATATTGATTCGACGTTAGATCAACTCATTCGCAACGCCGATGCCATGAATCGGATTACCGACAGGCACCTTTTCACCTGCGAGGTCAAGGCGATGCATAAGACGCAAGAAAGCCTTCTGGCCCGCTTGATGCACATGCATGAAATTTATGAGAACGAAAAAAAGAACTTGGGGGAGCGCGAGCAAAAGATGCGCCTGACGAGCATCGAGCACAAACTTGCGGAATATGGCCGTTTGAACGCCCGCATGATCAAATACTTGGAAAGCGGCATGCAAGCAAAGCCCAAAGTTGCCGTGAGGCCCAGCCGCAAAAAAAGCCGAGCTGCTGCTTAAAAACCCGAAAATCAGGTTAAAAGCTTGCAAGGTCGCGCACGGCGCGTTCTATATCGGAGAGCTGAGGCAGCACTGCGTCTTCTAGCTGCTTGCAATATGGGATGGGGCAATCTTTTCCCGTTACGCGGATAATGGGCGCATCGAGATAGGCAAATGCCTGCTCTACTACGCGAGAGGAAACCTCGGCGGCAAAACCGCAGGTGCGCACCGCTTCATGAGCGATGAGCAATTTCCCCGTTTTTTGCACAGAGCGCAAAACCGTTTCCATGTCTAACGGCACTAACGATCTTAAATCAATGACTTCAACAGAAATCCCTTCCGGCTTTAACGTATCGGCGACTTGCGCTGCCATAAATGCCGTCATTCCCCAACACACAAGCGTGATATCTTCTCCAGAGCGCACGATCTTAGCCTTTCCTAGAGGGAGAATTTCATTTTCCTGGGGCTCTTTGCGCGCGCAAAAGACGCGTTGGCGATAGAGAGCTTTGTGTTCTAAGAAAACAACGGGATTGGGATCGCGGATCGCTGCTTTCAATAGCCGTTTGGCATCCGCGGCGTTGCTCGGTACGACTACTTTTAAACCGGGGCAATGAGCGAGATAGGCTTCATTGCTTTGAGAATGGTAAGGCCCGCCTTGGATATACCCACCATAAGGCATACGAATGACTACGGGGCAATTCCACTCTCCGTCCGATCGGTAATAAAAGCTTGCCAATTCATTAAACAATTGATTCACGCCTGTCCACATGTAATCAGTGAATTGAATTTCCACTACGGGTATAAAGCCATTGATCGACATACCAAGAGCAATGCCGATAATGCTCGATTCGGCCAGGGGGGAATTGAAGCAGCGCGCGGGGCCATATTTTGCCGTCAAATTGCGCGTAATGCCAAATACTCCGCCTTTGCCCTGCGCCACATCCTGGCCAAACACAACAACAGAAGAGTCGCGTTTCATCTCCTCATCCAAGGCGTGATTGAGAGCATCCATCATCACAATGGAATCGCCATCGCTCGCAGCATCATCCGCTTCTTTTCGAGAAAGCGGACATATCTCACCGACCTCTTTAAACACTCTTTGCGCTGCGCTTTCGGGATCGGGAAAGGGAATGCGTTCTGCTTCTTGGGCTGCGGCTTCAACACGGCGAAAACAGCTCTCTTTGAGCTCTTCTAATTCCACGCTATGAATCAATCTCATGTCGATGAGCCACTGCTCAAAGCGCGGCAGCGGATCTTTAAGCTTATCTTGCGCAATGCACTCAGCGCTTTTGTACTTGGACGGATCGTCGCTACTGCTATGCGGGCCAATGCGCGGCACTTTGGCGACAATTAAGCTGGGCCCTTGGCGCGCGCGGCCTTTGGCGACAGCTTCTGAAAGCGCTTTGGAAACCTCTTCATAATTGCACCCATCGATTTCTTTGACGAGCAGACCCTCGTATCCTTGCGCCATTTTGGAAATAGTTCCCCCTGCCGTCTGATCGCACACGGGAACGGAAATCGCCCAGCCATTATCCTGGATAACAAATATAATGCTTAATTGATGCAGGCTGGCAAAATTGATCGCCTCGTGGAAATCCCCTTGCGAGGTAGCCCCATCCCCTGCCGAGACGTAGACAACCTCGTCTGAACCGGATAATTTAACAGCTTTGGCAACGCCCACGGCTTGTAAAAACTGGGAACCCACACAACTGGATTGACAGGGAATGCGCAAATCCTTTTGAGAAAAGTGCTCAGGCATCATCCTTCCGCGTGAATGATAAGGAACCGCACGCGCAAGGCAGGCGCCGATGATATCCGTTACCGAACAGCCCAAGCCAATGGCAAAGGCGCGATCGCGATAATAGGGCAAACCCCAATCTTTTCCAGGCTGCAGGGAGAGGGCGGAGACAGCGCCTATCATTTCATGGCCCATCACCGAAAGATGGAAGGTCCCTCCCTTATTTTGTCGGACAAGCTTGTGCATTTTCTCATCTGCAAAGCGCGTCAAATACATCACCTCGATTGTTTTCAAACACTTCTGCTTCCCGCTGAGAAGCAGGAGATCGGATAGTGGCGAAGACTGGGCAGACGTATGCATAATGCCTACTTCTTCTTGGGTTTCTTCTGAATGGGTGTAACCATCTTGATGCCTTTCTTCTCCTCGGCAATTTTTACTTTTGACGGAACGCGCTCTTTTTTCTTGCCGGGCAAAAATCCTTTAACCACTTCGAGAATGCCCCGTTTTTTCTCTGGCTTTTCTTCCGCTCCTGGCTCAGGCTTCTCTAGATGGGTAATTTTTTCTTCCTCTTCGATTTTTTTGCTCACGGCCTTAATCAAGCGCTGCTCGGCTGCCAACCCCGAGACATCTTCCAGACCGGCCAATCGCGAAGACAGGGAGCGAAGCGATTCGAGCCTTTCGGAGAGCGCTTGCAGTTTCGTATCGACTTTGACGCGAGAACTGCCGCGCAAGCTGGCGAGCAGTTGAGCTTCAGTATCAAAGCGTGCGGAAAATGTGACGCTCGTCGAAGTGGTGATCTCCGGCAAGAAGAGAAACATACGGCACACGAGCGGTACTGTGGTATACATATCGACGGTGACTTGCGGTTCGACTTCGACTTTTGCCACCTGCTTGGGCGGCCGGCCGCGCTTGGGCCGTGGATTGAGCGCCTCGTTAGAATAATAGGTTCTCGCTTTATTGGATAACGTCTCTCTCACCGCCGCGATATCCTTGGAGACTTTTACATCGAAAAGATGGCGCTTGAGCTTTTCCAACATATTCTTGTTGAGATCGAGATCTTCCTCAAAGACGAATTGAATATTTTGAGAGCGCAGCCATTCAATGATGCGAATGCGCGAGCGCTCATGATAATACTGCTGCCACTTTTCCAGCTCAGTGAGATGATCATAAATGAATTCGATGAAGTTTTCACGCGCTTCTTTGGATTGAATGACATCGAGAAGTTTTTCCTTCGTATCGATATCGTAAACTTTTTCGTTAACAAAACCTTCCATAAATTTTTTAGTTTCATAAAAGGTCATTTTAGGAATGAGACAATACCTGATGCTGTTGGCACTCAACTCTTCCGCGAGATCGTCGAGCTCCTTTTGTCCTTTGTCGAGGTCGACGAACACAATAAATCCTTCCACCTTATCGAGATAAAAATCTCTTTCATCATCGGATTTCGCAAACGCATCCATAAGGCGGTGATAGCGAAGTAAAAGAGGATTTTGAGCTTGAGGAAATTTTGCCATAAATACTGCCTTTTAAAAATCCAAGGCTATCACATTCCCCTCCTCTTTTCAACAATAAACAAGAAGATGTTTAAAAATTCATTTCCCATGAAAAATTATTTTCAATTTTTCTTCAAAATATTAAAAAACTAAAAACTAATTGAAATTAACACTTAACTAAGCGTACAATTCTTATTACAAAGGAGCAATTAATTATGTCAAATCCAATTGTAACACAAACTCATAATAGAGGGTTCGTGCTGAATCGAGACTGGCCGGAAACAGTACTCTACAATAGAGCTGGAACATCTCAGCAAGTGCGGGACCGTTATCGCGCAAATAGAGCTTACGGTAATGCCCAAGACCCTAATGACACCCCACAAGGGCAAATCGGGATTGCCATACAAAGGGCCGCTGGACCCAGAACAAACCCCATCGCCCAAGCCGTTCGCAATCTCTTCCAAAGAATATTTGCTTAGCAAATTTTTTTTCCTCTCTGAAGGAAACCTGGCCCTTAAGGGCCAGGTATTTTCAAAACATTAGACTTCTTTCGAAACTCATCGGGCTAGCTCCAAGTTATAAATTCCGGCGATTAGGTTGAAGCGAAGCGCAAACCTTTTCCGCCTATTGCGGTAGCGATCGGCAATGATCTTAAACCGCTTCAGGCTTCCGATAACG
>DASXPV010000005.1:0-8733 GCA_036493355.1 Rhabdochlamydiaceae bacterium | reverse complement strand
TGCGGATGCTGTATTTTGTTTCTGTCTTCTTAGTCATGTTTTGATCCTATTGTTTTTCGTTTGGTCACAAAAAATTTATAGAATCAAACTTCTAAGGGCAAGCAAAAGCTTCATCCGCAGCTATTTACGCAACAAGATCGTGCCCCTCTCTATTCCACCAATATAATTCACGTGAAAGTCTGCCATTTCTGCCAGTTGTTCTTGGGTAAGACCCAAATCGTAACGGCGATTTCTCACTTTCTTTGCAAAGTCAACAAGAATCGGGTGTTTACTTTTACTGCGCTGTCTAGCCACTTATGCCTCAAAAGCTAAGGCTAAACTAATGACGCTCTCATTCAACAGACACGATAGTGTTGGAAATAAACACGATAGTGGTTACAATGTCCTATGTTTAACTAAAACCTTAAGTGAATTTATTTGTGTGAAAAACAAGTCGTTTTTTACAGAAATAAGTTCAAAAAACAATCCTAAGAAATAATTACGATGTTCAAGCTAATTATATTGATAATTTCAATATGCGCTTTCTGCGGTGCTGATGAAATGAGAGGATCAATTCCAAAATTGGATGCATTAATGCGTGAATTCATAGCTACTGAGGATTGTGTTATTTGGTTTGGCAGAGGCTGTCCTATTGCAAAATTTGAGTCAAGAAAGGTTGATTCAGGTGAAAAAAGTAAACTGATTGATGCTGGTTTGGAGTATTTAAAAAATAACTATAAAGATGTTATTTCGAATGAAGTATTAGCTAGGTACTACACCGAACGAGAGGAATATCCAAAATCATTGTACTGGGCTTTATCTGGTGCTGAAAAAGGGTCTAATTATTGTATGAGCATACTTCGCGGGGCATATGCAAATGGGTTAGGAGTTGTAGAAGATCAGATAGAAGCTTCGAAATGGATGCACTTAGCAGCGGCGTTGGGAAATAAAGAAGAGAAGAAACTATTAGGTATAATTGATGATCTAAATGCGAAATGTTTCCATACAGATTCTAGGCATGAAGAAGGCCGTAAGGGAGCTCAGGAATGGATGAGACAACATTCAGATTTATTTCTTCAACGTCATTAGCTTCTGAAATATTGCCTCAATATGGCTGTGTTGAAAAATTCTAGAGAGAAAACGTGAGCAAAATCTCCCTAAGATAAACTCCTTTGCTGTCCTTGAAAGTGTTGAAATAATGATTTAGAAAGAATAGCATCCATTGGCAACACAACCAATTTAAAAGGGGTCATGTCTAACAAACCCGAAAAAGAGCAATTAACCCGATCTACTTAGAACACCTTATGCATACCCCAAGCTTATCAAACACCCTTGTTAGCGATGACGGCTTTGAGTGGCGACCTGCAACTTTTTGTGATTGCTTGATCGAATTGGAACACATCAAAAATCTCATACCAGAATGCTGGTATTATCGAGGTCAGCGCCTCAGTTATCGTCTTCTGGACTCAACTTTTGCTCGTAAAATGAAAGCGCGGAGAGGGTTGCAAGATACCGAAAGATACACACCCGAACAACGGTCGAATATTGCCCTCCAACATGAACTTGGGAATGATCTACTGACCACTCTTGAGTCAGTCCCAGTTTTAAGGCAGTTTCTTTTCGGAGTTGCGCCTCCCATTACAGTAGGAGAGCATCCCATTGACATGATCTTCCAACATCACATCCATGTTCAACAAAATCCAAAAGATCCGAATTTAACTGGATTTATATCTCTAGGGACAAATTTTTTAGATTTTTCTCTTAATTGGAAAATCGGTTTGTTTTTTGCAAACAGAAATCGTTTACAACCTGATGAGGCAGCTTTGTTTTTGGTGCATCAGAAAAATCTCGGGCCAGTATTTTATCCTGGAGAAACCCCATTCAAAGATATCATATTAATGCTGAAACAATCATTAGTCCAAAACCCCCTACAAGAATATCCTGGCTTACCCCGTCTTCCGTGGCCCAACGCTCAATTAAACAATATCCTAGATCCCAAGGCCAAAAGACAAGAGGTGGTTTATCTTGCTCAAATGGATTTTAGGAAAGATTTTGAATTATCATGGAAAGAACGTTACTCAGAAACCAAACAACAAACCTTCATCAAAATGATTATTCCAGCGAACACATTTGATGAGGTCAAAGAATTCCTAAAGTCTGAAGGCTTAACAGAAGAGTTTCTTTTCCCCAAGACAAAATTCGACGAAATCAAGCAACCTAAGCAGGGATAAATTTTACATCTTAGCAATACAAGGGGATAACATTTGTCTAACCTTATTGAAAGATTACCCCCTGAATTGCCTCCAAGTGTATTTTCATATCTGAGAAGATCGGATTTAGAATCCTGCTCGAAAACCTATTCAAGCATCCCTATCAACAAATTCATTTCAGCTGATTGAAATTCCTCGGTATAGGAGAATCTAATGCTTCCGCACCATTGAACACTAGAAATAGATGAGGGCCATTCAATGAAATCTCTGATCCTAACAGCAACCACCGCAATCGTATTTTTTGTAACACCTTTTCACCAAGCGAATGCATTTAATATAACAATTTCCGAGCAAAATTTTCATGGTCGCGCTGAGGAGTTCTATAACTCAGGGAATTATAGCGCCGCCTGGGCGGTATACGATCAGGGGGTAAAAAAAAATCCTAAGTCATTTTTTTGTTTTGCCATGCGAGGCGTCTGTTCAGCTAAAATGGGATTCCATAATGCTGCAATAGACGATTATACTGCTTCTTTACGTTTTGCAAAAGACAATGAAGAGAAAGGATGGGCACATTATGAGCTAGCAATGGTTTATGTTGAGCTAAATGAAGAGCAGAAAGCTTTAGAACACATCGTAGCTTCCGCGAAATTAGGAAATGGATTAGCGCAAATGATCTGCAAGCAAAACAACGAACCATATTAACAACAAGCTAAGATAAATTTTTCGATGACATGACTTTCTCAGAATGTCAGCACTATTTCCTGAAGCGTGAGTGGAGGTGGTTTACCCTTTTGACGTTAATATTGAACGTTTTAGGTTGGTTGAAGTTTTGATCAATTAACATAATAGTAAAAGACTCTTGGAATTCACTAATTTAGGACAAACATGATCGCATTTGATCGAGAATGTTGGCAAACTATCCTGTCAAATATCTTTTGAAAAGAGTTGGAAACTTCTTAATCGACTTTAGATTTACCCAGCTTTTGAGAAACACTGAGGCAAATTTTTCATGAGTTTACCCCAATCAAAAGTTCTGAACGCGTCCAATCGCCCCCATTTCCTCTATAGAACGGAGCAGCTTACTTAAGTGTAAAACTCGCTCCTTTTTTTCTGCATTCTCCAAAATTTTTCCAACACTGTACTCAAAACCATTAAAAATAGGTAGCACGGAAAATATAAAATATCTACCCGTCTGCGAATGGAGTGGAAAATTTGTGGAGAAATCTGTGGATTTGAAATAGATAAATGTTTGATTTCCAATGTACTTTTATAATTTTTTCCGGTGATTATTAATCACCTGTTGCAGAATTAACGTATGTTGTATAGAGTGAAATCGATCAATAGTTGTTTTTGTTGAAGTTTATTTTATTAAATCCAGATAGTCACTTATCATCACCACATCAGTGCGATGGTGGGCTGTAATCGCGTGAAATAGCGATCCTGTGACTACAACATGTTTGTTCACAAGATGGCGAGCGTCTTTTGTAGTTGCTGCTACTTGTATTTCAGAGACGTTATCTTCGGGTTCGTTCCAACTTTCCTCAGAGTTAAAGTCTCTCATGTGGACAGGAGAATCCAGTTTTAAAACAAAAACATGTTCGGGCGCATCTCCCATTTCTATGCTAGCGTATTCTGGAGGGCCTGGGCAGACACTCTCACAAAGAAGGCCGGTAAGTTGCACGATTTCGGGTTCGTACGGAAGGGTGACTATAGAGTGAGTGTTGTTAACAGCAAGGTAAGAAAATACGATCGGAACCCAAGTGCTTAGCCATGCCATACTGCTGCTCTTTAATGAAATTTTTTAATGGAGCATAGAGCAAAATGGCAAATGTCCGCCAATCAAAAGTTCTGAACGCGTCCAGCCGCCCCCATTTTAGACAAATCACTCGAAATTTTAGACCTAAAGTTACTCGTCTGATCTGCTCATGGGACAGCAATACTCAACACTCTAGTTTAAAAAGGATCGTTGCTGTAAGCTCTGCCTTTATTTTTCAGAGGATAAGTCCTTATGCTGCATTTACTGTATATTTTAATAGTCGCTCATCTTTGTTTTATGCTGCCAGGGGTCTCTGAGGAAACATCTTCTGACATCCAGCATAGTGAATTGAGGCGTCCACAAGAACCAAAACGACCTTATTCATATAGTGAAGAAGAGGTTTCTTTTACAAATGCTGGTGCAGGTATTACCTTAGCAGGTACATTGACATTTCCTAAAGGGCAAGGCCCATTTCCTACTGTCATTTTGTTGCATGGATCAGCACCTCTGGATCGCGATTCATCATTATTAAGTCATAAGCCTTTTCTTGTTTGGGCAGATTATTTGACCAGACATGGGGTTGCCGTCCTTAGGTTTGATAAACGCAGTGCAGGAAAATCAACCGGAAATTACGGTATTTCTACGATTCAGGATTTTGCCAATGATGCAATTGCTGCTGTTGAATATCTTAAAACCCGCAAAGAAATCAACATTAAACAGATTGGCTTAATTGGACATAGTGAAGGCGGAATGACAGCTTCCATTGCAGCGGCAAAATGCAATGAAATTGCGTTTATTGTTTTAATGGCGGCTCCTGCTGTTAATGCAGAACAAATTATCCTTTTGCAGGAGGAGGCAATTCAACGCGCGGATAATGTGGAAGAAAGATTGATTTCACAAAGCCGCAAGTTTAGAGAGCGTGTATTTACATTATTGAAAGAAGAAAAGAACAGTGAAGTAGCAGATAGAAAATTAGGGGATATTTTTGAAGCATATCTAGACAAATTAACCCCTTCTCAAAGAAAAATTGCGGAAGCTTATTATGGTCCAAAAGAAATGCAAATCAAATTCTTTAATTCTACTTCGTTTCGTTATTGGTTAACGTATGATCCTATTCTTGCGTTGAAACAACTTACCATTCCTGTTTTAGCGCTCAATGGCGAGTTGGATCTTATCGTTTCACCGGAACAAAATCTTAAACGGATAGCTGAAGCATTTAAGGAAGCGAACCATAAAGATTATACCGTTCTGGAATTACCGAAGCTGAATCATGCATTTCAGACGTGTAAAATTGGAACTATGGCAGAATGTGCGAGTATTGAAGAGACGGCATCACCACTTGCATTAAGTACGCTGACTGAGTGGATTGTCCAGAAGACTACTAAGAAAAAGTGATTCGATTGCTCTGATTTTTTTATCCTTTTACGCAGGGTGGAATTCAAAACTGAGACCACACGCTCTGATTGCGTTAATTAGGGTAGAAAACCGTGCTTTACCAGAACTGGATAGGCTGCGGTAGAAGCTTTCGCGACTCACATCCATTTTAGAAGATATTTTGGCGACGCCGCCATGTGCTTCTACAACATCTCTTACTGCCAATTGAAATACACCGGGTTCATTGCATTCCAAAGCCTCTTCTAGTGCTGCATTAAGATATGCGGAAGCTTCTTCGGGATCCTTGAGTCGTTTAATGAGATGTTCTTTATAGCTTCTATAACGTTTCATATTAGGCCTCTTGTTAGTGTGAAAGATAATCCTGCCAATACTGCTTGGCTTTCATTATGTCTTTTGCTTGGGTGCGTTTTGACCCGCCGGCAAGTAAAACGATCATTTTATTTTTTGCTTTATCAAAACCAAAATAAACTCGATATCCTGGCCCAAAATCAAGCCTCAATTCATGGACACCATTCCCAACTGGCTTGAAATCACCTAGGTTGCCTGTCAAGGCGTATCCTGGTTAAGCGCGCATCAACACGTGTTCTTATTTGGCGGTCTAAAGAGCTTTCCCACTCAGTATATGGTTCGCGGTTTGCACTCGTCTATTCAAGGATATGAGATGTTTAATATTTCTTGTCAGTCGCCGTTTAATCGAAAGCGGGTTTTTTTGGGCTGTTATAAGTCGAAGATTAAAAATTTATCCTGCTTTATTCAATTAGTTTAGCTTTCCGGTAGCTTCTTGCCTGATAGACCGGCTGCAACAAATGAGGCTAAAGCAGCTGATTACATAGACTGGAGACGTCTTCGCAAAGAAGTTCTTGCTCAGTGGTAAGGATGCTTTAGTCCAAAATATTCTTTAAACAATTAGATTCTGAGCTTAGCACAAAAGCTATGGGAACGCCTTCGTAGGACAGTGTAAGTTCTTTCAGATAATTTAAATAGTCTTCGATTTGATCGATAGCTTTTGGCGGAGGTTTGAGTCCTAAGAAAATGATATTGGCCTTTTTCGAAAATTTTTTAATTAAATGGCATTGAGTATCTAGGGCTTCAGGAGCATCAAATATTTGAATGTCAATAGGTACTCTCTTTTCTATGCTGAATCGTTGAAGTTCCTCCCATTTTTTCTTGCGATCCATCTCATTCTCAGCAGTAGCTTTTATGCAAAATTGCATATGTTTTTTCGATTGATCTAGTTGCAGCATATAACCTAATATAAGCATAAGCTCAGAATTGCTTTGTGAGCTATTATCCCACCAGATATGAATATTAGCGGGAGCGAAATCATTTTTTGCTCTATTCAAAATAATGATGTTTTTATGTTGCGTGTATGCAACTCCTAACATTTTAACAAAATCGATAGACTCATTATCTTTTTTTATCCCGCCAAAAATTACAGTGTTTGGTGTAAGTGGTCCAAGACCATAATTTTCAATCATTGACTGCATTCCTGCGGTAACAGTTGTTGTTTCCTTAACTTGCACTAATGCATGAATTTTTTCTTTTTTGAACCAATTGGAAAGAGACTCTTCAATTTCCTTACTCATTAAAGTAGTTGTTGGAGTCACAAAAGAAGCTGTAGTCAAAAAGCCCTTACTTTGACTAATTCCTTGAGCAAATTTTACTAATAAAACGGAATGTTCATCTGCTGAATCAGTAAAAACTAAAAAGTGAGGTCGCCACGACTTAGAAGGATTGTTGTTATAAGCCAATCGATAAATTGCGGATCGAGATAAAAATAGAAATAATCCATTTCGGATATCTGCCCAGGTCGATTCAAAATTTTTCGCCTTAACCAAAAAATATAAAGCAACAATTAATAGTATCGATAACAAGGCTACGCCTGCGCCTATCATGAGCATTGTAATAAAACAAGCTACCGCCCCGCCTAAAGAAATGGCCCAATGCAAGCGAAAACGAGGTCTCCAGCTAGGATTTGCCATTAAAGTTTCTAGACCTCCTAATAAATTAAGAGCGCAATAACTGATTAAGGAAATCATTGTTAATAGAGGAGCGAGAATGTTTACACTTCCAAAATAAGTGCCAGCCAAGGCGATTAAGCATGTAATTAAAGTAGCCAACCTGGGTTCAGACATAGGTCCAAATGTTTTAGCAAAAATACGTGGTACCATGCCGTCTTCTGCAATAGCCTGCAATGTTCGCGGAGCGGCCAAAAGTCCTCCCAAAGCACTTGAGAGCGTTGCTCCCCAAATTCCTACCATGATGAGTGCAGGAATGCTCGCAAGATTTTGCATAATTAAAGGATCTTTTACTAATTGGCTTTCTGGTATTTTGTAGGCCAAAAATATACTAATCCCTACATACACTATATAAGCACTTAAGATGGCACTTATTGTTCCAATAGGCAATGAACGGCCCGGATCTTTCAAATCTCCAGAAAGTGAAGTGCTTGATTCCATTCCGGTCATGGCTGGAAAAAAAATGGCGAATACGACCCAAAAATCTAAAAGAGGCATAGAAGATAAGCCGCCAACATCTGAAACTATGGGTTTCGCTTCTCCACCTGTAAAAAGAGAAATCAGCGAGGCAATGATGGCAATAAATATTCCTAATTGAACCTTTAAAGCTCCTCGAACTGAGCTAAAAGCTAAAATCGTTAAACCAACCAAAGTTCCTACGCTTATATGTGTAATCGACCAAGAAGGGATAAGATTATGTAAAGACTCAGCAAAACCCACGCAACAAAATGCTATAGATAACGATTGTCTGAAAAACAATGGGATTCCTATAGCTACTCCTACTTCTATGCCAAGTGATCGAGAAAGCATGTAATAAATGCCTCCTTTTCCTACTTCTGTGTTTGTTACAATTGAGGACATCGAAAGAGTTGTGACCAATGCTATGGCAGCTGATAAAGTTATGATGATTAAGACCTTGCTTAATCCCATTAGCCCAACAATCCAGCCAAGCCTAAGAAAAATGATGACACCAAAAAGCATCAAAATACAGGGCACATAGACGCCTAAAAAGGCTCCAAATTTCTGACCCTTGCTTGAATTTGAGATGTTCTTTTCATGTAAATTTTTTGATTTACGGAAGGAAAAGGATTTGAACAAGCTCATTGCAAACTCCATTGTTATCTACGAATTTTTAGAGAGAACGCTACAGTGCTTATTTCATCACAAAACTCAAGAGTGTTAATGGAACAATTTTGGGAGGAATTTTGATTTTTTTCTAGACAAAAGTTCTGAATGAACCTATCCCGATAATGCAGGAAAAATTTTAGTTTGTTATTCTTCTTTGTCTCGGATTTAGGAGGTAAAGATGACTAGATTTAATGGGTTAACAGATAACCAATGGAGATTGATCGAAGGATTTTTTCCAGAGCCTGTA
>DASXPV010000004.1:0-62908 GCA_036493355.1 Rhabdochlamydiaceae bacterium | reverse complement strand
GTCGGGTTGTGTGCCGTTAAGACACACAACCCGACATGTCTATTGAGGCGCTACCTAAGAATTGAACTTGGCAAAAAAATCAAACTATCCAAATTCAGAGAAGGTTTCTAGAAAAGAACTGAATGCATAAAAAAAAACCTTCCCCCTTTAGTTCATTTGCTTATCCGCATAAGCACAATGAGAAGGAAGGTCAAGAGGATCTGTTTTCTCAAGCTGTTGGATAACGGGGCTGTTAATGAAACACGGCCCGATTGTCCCTTAACTTCTTTTAGAAGCACTGGTACCTTGAGAACTCCATTTAAAAAGAGGCGTATTCTCTTACTAGAAGAGATTCCCTGCTTTACTAATGGCCGAATCCTCTTTGAAAGAAGATGCCCTATTTAATTTATATTATAACTTTAATATAGCATTACAGCAGTTAAAAACTAATACATTTTTTAACTACATTGCAAGTAATTGCACTTTTATTATTTGGAGTTATAATTATATTGGATCAACCCAAAGACCATGCGTTTTAATGAGGTCGATCAGTCGCTCGTCCGCGATAGAAGAATCGATGTTTTTTTCCTCGCAGCGCTTGCCGACATAAAGATCCACCTTTCCTGTTTTGGACCCGACGTAGCCAAAATCCGCATCGGCCATTTCTCCGGGGCCATTGACAATGCATCCCATGATAGCGATTTTGACTCCGGGCAAGTGAGCCGTTTTTTCCCTAATGCGCTTTGTAACAGACTGCAGGTCGAAAAGAGTGCGTCCGCAACCCGGGCAAGAGATGAATTCCGTGCGGCTTGTGCGCATGCGGACGGCCTGCAGAATAGTAAAGCTAAGCGAGCGGATAAAAGCGGGATCTTCCGCGCTTTTAAGGCAGATGCCCTCTCCTATGCCATCAATGAACAAAGATCCCAGCTCCGCAGAGGCCTGTATAATGAGGTCCTGTTTTTCACACGTGTAGTCAAAATAGTGGATAAGCGGCACAGCGATCTGGTTATCTTTAAGCCATTGATAGAATTTTCGACCTGCGTGCAGCCGCGACGCATCAGGGTTAAATAGAATGAGCGCTGGCTTGACCGCGCACTGCTGAAGAGTTCTCCAATCGCTCTCTTTTTTGATTTCCAAAATCCAAGGCGAAGAGGGCGAAGAAGGAATAGTCTCTGCGGTAAATGTGCATATGCCTTCGGGCATTTTTTCTCTTGTCAGTATTCCAATCCCGCAACTGTGCAGAATCTGCAAAAGGATGGGCTCAATAGGCATCGGCTTTTCTAAAAAGAGGAAATCCACGGTGGAGCACGATTTGCAGGGCGCCAGATTTTGCACCTTGTACCCCAGCACATCTTTTAGATCGCCTATTTGCAGCTCCTGCACAGGTAGAATGACTGTCCCATCACGATGCAGTGGCAGCACAGAGAGAGAGGGTTCGCGGCGTTCGATCCGCGTTATCGCGCGATGCGTTTCACAAAAGGGATCCACTCCTTTTTCCAGGGAATGCTCCGCAAAGGCGATGAGTCGCTTGCAGGGATCGATCTCCTCCCAGGGGTCTTCCGTCAGAGAAACGCGAATCGTATCTCCCAAGCCATCTAAAAGCAGAGAACCTATGCCCATCGCGGATTTGACGCGCCCGTCTTCGCCCTCGCCCGCTTCAGTGACGCCCAGATGCAAAGGATAGTCCCAACCCAGCGCCATCATCTCTTTTACTAAAAGCCGGTAGGCTTGAACCATGACGAGTGGATTGCTGGCCTTCATGGAAAAAATAATATCGTGATAATCGAGCTTGCGGCACACTCTGGCAAACTCTAAGGCAGACTCCACCATCCCCTCTGCCGTATCGCCGTAGCGATTCATGATCCTGTCGGAAAGAGAGCCGTGATTTGTCCCTATCCTCATGCTGCGCTTGAGTCTTTTGCACTTTTCGATCAGAGGAGAAAACACTTCTTCGATCCGTACCAGCTCCTGATTATAGGAAGCATCGTCGTACTCAATGACTTTGAATGTGGCGCGCTTGTCGACAAAATTTCCCGGATTGACGCGCACCTTGTCGACAAAGTCGACAACGCGCATTGCAGCGGGAGGATAAAAATGAATGTCGGCGACCAAAGGAATAAAGTAGCCCTTTTGCACTAAGGCATTTTTAATGGCCTCGCAGCTCTCAGCCTCTCTATTGCCCTGAACGGTAACCCGCGCGATTTCACATCCCGTATCGGAAAGCCGCATGATCTGTTCGACGGTCGCTTCCGTATCATGGGTGGGCGAGGTAGTCATGGATTGGATGCGGATGGGATTATCGCCGCCAACCCCCACCTTTCCGACGAGGACCTCGCGAGTGCGCCAGCGCTTAGTTCTAAAGACAGAGGGACAATAGGCCATAAAAAAAAACTCCACCTTGATGGCCTTCAACTATGCCACGAAGGCGATAATTCTTGATATCAATTAATTGAGGTGAGATAGTTTATGTGATGTATCCAAAAAATATGTTTAAAAATATATTTTTCTCATTTTTGGCAGGATGTGGGCTTCTTTGGGGAGCTGATAGCAAAAATCTTCATGCCCCCCCAGCAGAAAAGACTCTTTCCGCATCCCGTTTAAAGGAATATCTGGAATTTGCAAAGATCCATCCGGAACTTTTTGGCAACTTGGGAACGTGGAAAAAGAACGAAATTGAAATCATTTTAGATCCCGAGCGCATTAAAAAAATTGAAAGGCAAACAGCCTTGCGCCTGCAATCGAAGGGCTACGACGAAAAAGACGCCATGCTCTGGAGTAGCGTGGGGATCATCGCTGAGGATTATTATTGGCTCTGGATTCGAGACGCGGTCATTTTCCCTTCTGGCGTCTATGGAACCTACGACCGGCTGATGTGGAAGAGCGGGCTCGACGGCACTCCGAGCGTGGGCATTCTCCCGATTCTATCCAATAAAAAAATTGTAGTAAACGTCGTCTACCGCCATGCCACTCGTAGCTGGGAAATCGAGATGCCCCGAGGCCGCAGGAAAATCGGCGAGAGCGAAGAAAAAGCGGCGGCAAGAGAACTACGGGAAGAAACGGGGTACCATTTCACCCGCTGCTTGCTTTTGGGCACGATGGCCCCCGATAGCGGAGTCCTGGCAAGCGTTATCCCCATTTTTTACGCAGATGTTAAACATTCGGGGGAGATGCGGAAAAAGTTTTCCGAGGCCATTTTGAATAACCCTGCTTTTACTAAAGAAGAAATCAAAGCGGGATTTTTACAAGGTTTTTTGGAGATTCCTTTGAAAGGAGAAATCGTCAAAGTCAACTGCCGCGACCCCTACCTAACGTTTGCTCTACTCCACGCCGAACTGAAAGGCCTACTCTAATTGCAGGGAGTGTGAGATCGCATCGCAGATGGCCGGCGGACCAAAGAATTGGATGGGCCCCGGGAACAAATAGACATCATCGCTAGCCCACTGCTCTCTATGCTGGCAAAAGTAGGCAAAGGCTTTGCCTTTGAGGTCGACTAGAGCCTTTTGAATCACCGGCTTTTCCTCGCCTTTGCGCAGTTCCATGTGCATTAAAGAGGTGAGGGCAACAGCGCCTATCTTCCATTGCGCAGGTGGAGAAGTAAGATTTTGGAGGGCGCACATATATCCGGTTATCCCATTCTCAATCAAAAGCGCTGCAGTAAATCCGAGCGCATAGCAATAATTGCAGTCAAAATTCGAAGGGAATGCAGAGCGCCCTTCGTAACCAAAAAAGTGATTTACCGGGTTATAACTTCCCGCATAAGATCCCTTTTCTTTGCGCGCTGCGAGTTCTCCTTGGACCATCTGCATCAAAAGCTTTTCTGTTTCAATAAAGGAGACCTGGACATTGCCATGCGGATCGCGGTTGAGCAGCAACTGATTTTGGATTTCTGCGGGAAGCGAAAAAAAGCAGCTTTCTGAAACCCCGCTCAATTTGCCGTGCACTGATTCCGCCGACAGGTCGGCAGAGGCGGCGAGTAACTTATTGAGCTCTTTAATTAAGGCGGAAACCTCGGGAAGAAATTCGATCAGCCCTTCGGGAACCAGGATGAGCCCAAAATGCTTGCCTTGGCTTGCCCTTTTACAAATCAGGTCGGCAAGCGATTCCACGAGCTGTTTTAACGTCTTCTTTTCGGAAAAAACCTCTTCGCCGATGAGGGCAGCGTTGGGTTGGGTGGCCAAAGCGCACTCTAAAGCAATGTGGGAAGCAGATCTTCCCATTAGCCTAATGAAATGATAGTATTTTTTTGCCGATAGTACATCGCGGGCGATATTGCCTATCATCTCCGAATAGACTTTGCACGCCGTATCGAACCCAAAAGAAGTAGCCACGTAGGCATTTTTTAAATCGCCGTCGATGGTCTTTGGCACCCCGATAACTCTGACGGGGCATGCGTTCTTTAAAAAAAATTCCGCAAGAACAGCAGCGTTGGTATTTGAATCATCTCCGCCGATGATAACTAATCCATCTAGCTGCAAGGAGCGGACTACGTCTAAGGAAGCTGATAACTGTTCTTGGGTTTCGATTTTGGATCTGCCCGATCCAATTAAATCAAAGCCTCCCTGATTGCGATAGGATTGAATGATCTCTTTGGTGAGCTCTTTGTATTTTCCTGAACAGATTCCCGAAGGGCCACTCAGAAAACCAAACAAACGTGAATGGGAATGCAGCTTCTGCAGCGCGTCCCATAATCCCGAGATGACATTATGCCCTCCGGCAGCTTGACCGCCTGAGAACACGACTCCGACCTTAAGAGGACTTAAATGTGATTTTGGGGACCCCAGCTTTGCTTTCAAAAAAGGCTTTTTCGCAGTCAGGGGGAAGAGTTCTTCGATTTTGGGATGGCAGTGCGCCTTTTCTTCAGTGGGAGCAAAGTAGAGCGCAGATAAGTCGCTAAACAAGTCCGGCAGCACCGTGATGAAGCCTTCTCGCAAATGCTGCAGGAGCTTTTTTTCTTTCATGCTTATATTTTTAGCACGCCGGAAGATTCAAGGGAACAGAATGCGCTAAACCCGCTTCGGATGTCTCTTTATACTTTAAGTTCATGTCTTCCCCTGTTTGGCGCATCGCTGCGATTACCTGATCCAATGAAACTCGGTGGCTTCCGTCCCCGTTTAGGGCAAGCCGCATCGCATTGATCGCCTTAATCGCGCCCATCGTATTGCGCTCAATGCAGGGAATCTGAACTAAGCCGGCCACGGGATCGCAGGTCAAACCCAAATTGTGTTCCATGCCAATTTCCGCAGCTTGAACAATTTGCGCAGTGATTCCGCCTAAAGCCGCCGCAAGTCCTCCTGCTGCCATAGAACAGGCAACGCCCACTTCTCCCTGACACCCCATCTCTGCGGCGGAAAGCGACGCCCCTTCTTTATAGAGAATGCCAATGGCCGTCGCTGTGAGAAAGAAAGTAACGATTCCCTCATCGGTTGGGTTAGGGGTAAACTTTTGATAATAATGCAATGCAGCGGGAATGATTCCGGCAGCGCCATTGGTTGGCGCGGTGACCACTCTGCCACCTGCAGCATTCTCTTCGTTGACCGCAAGGGCGAAAAGGCTGACCCAATCAAAAATCTCAGAGGGGTCGCTCATAGGCGTTTGCTTACTACTTAGCTTGCGATAAAGGTCCGGCGCTCGTCGCTTGACTTCCAAGCCTCCTGGCAAATACCCCTCATTGCGATACCCTCTTTGCACACAGTCCTGCATGACCTTCCAGGTATGGAGGATCCCCTGCTTAATCTGCTTCTCCGATCGCCACGTCTTTTCATTTTCCATGGCGATTTGAGCGATGCTCATTCCTATCTCTTCACAATGCGCCAAAAGCTCTTCGCATGTCTGATAAGGGTAGGGAATGTCATCCTCGAGAATAGAGGTAAAAGAGGACTCCAAGGTCTGATCCTGGTGCACGACAAAGCCCCCACCTACCGAGTAGGAAATTTCCGAAGCGATATTCTGCCCGCGCGCATCAAACGCTTTAAAGCGCATGGCGTTAGAGTGGTAAGTAAAGCGCTTGCCTTTGAGAAATAAAAGATGTTCGCCCATGCTAAAGGCAATACGGTGATGACCGAGGAGGTTTAATTCATTCTTCTGCTCAATATCGCGGATGCGCTGCTCGACATGATCGGGATCGATGCTTTCCGGAGCTTCCCCTTCCAGGCCTAAAACCAGCGCTTTGTCCGTGGCATGGCCCTTTCCCGTCATAGCGAGAGAGCCAAACAGCTCCACGGTGATCTTTCTGGTGTGCACGAGAAGGTCTTGACTCTCGAGCTTTTTAACAAATTGCCTGGCGGCGCGCATCGGGCCTACGGTATGCGAGCTCGAGGGGCCGATGCCGATAGAAAATAATTGAAAAACGCTAACGGGGACTAGTCTTCTCTTCGTTGCTTCCAAAACAGACATTGAAACACCTCATAATATAAGCATTCTTGTTTACCTCCTCTTCATTAAGAAATCAACCCTTTTTAAAGATCGGCATGTTAATTAAAAATTTTCTTAGATCTTCTTTAATTGTAAAAGTGACTTGAATTTAAACTTTTAAAGCAGTAATATTTGCAATTTGGGAACGGACTTGTGAGGTCTTCCATGCATGCGATTAAGTACATTTTCATTAGCGGCGGAGTAGTTTCTTCCTTGGGAAAGGGATTGACTTCCGCATCTATCGCTCTGCTTTTGGAAAGCCGAGGACTCAAAGTCGCCATGCTCAAGCTCGATCCTTACCTCAACGTCGACCCTGGCACGATGAATCCCTTCCAACACGGCGAGGTCTACGTTACAGACGATGGCGCCGAAACAGATCTGGACCTCGGTCATTATTTTCGCTATACCCATGCTCCGCTTTCCCGCTTGTCCAATGCCACGTCGGGTCAAATTTATGACGCCGTTATCAAACGCGAGCGCAGAGGAGATTATTTAGGAAAGACTGTACAGGTCATCCCTCATGTCACAGATGAAATCAAACAGCGCATCCTCTCCTGCTCTCAACAGATGCCCAATACCGACGTCGTACTCGTGGAAATCGGCGGCACTGTCGGGGACATTGAATCTCTTCCCTTCTTCGAGGCGATCCGCCAATTCCGCTACGAGAGGGCCAAAGACTGTTTAAATATTCACCTCACTTACATCCCCTACTTAAAAGCCGCCGGCGAGGTAAAGACCAAACCGACCCAGCACTCTGTCCAAGCCCTTCGCGAAATTGGGATTATACCTGATGTCATACTCTGCCGCTGCGAAGAGCACCTCTCCGAAGAGATTAAAGATAAAATTAGCCTCTTTTGCAGCCTTCCCAAGGAAGGAGTCTTTGAAGTAGTCGATGTCGCTTTCAGCATCTACGAAGTACCCATCAATTTATATAAGCAAAATTTGGACGAGAAACTGTGCAACATGCTGGGGCTTATCGTGGGCAAAGCCAACCTTACAAACTGGGAAGCCATGCTCGAAGCGATGCGCAATCCCCGTGATAAAGTAGTCGTGGGCGTTGTCGGCAAATATCTGCAGCATCAAGATGCCTATAAATCAGTGTTCGAGGCCATCGAGCACGCGGGCATAGCCCATCAGGTGGAGATTGAAGTGCGCTGTTTCGAGCCCAATAAAATCTGCGACTATGCGGAAATTGAGAAGATGATCCAAGGATGCGATGGCTACATCGTCCCCGGCGGCTTTGGCGAGAGGGGCTGGATGGGCAAGATTATGACGGCCAAATACTGCCGGGAGAAAAAAATTCCCTATTTAGGATTGTGTTTAGGCATGCAGGTGATGTGCGTGGAATTCGCAAGGCATGTTTTAGGCCTGAAAGACGCTAACTCCACGGAAATCGATCCTTCCACCTCCCACCCGATCATTTCGCTGCTGAGTGAACAAAAGGGCGTGACCAATTTAGGAGGCACTATGCGCCTCGGCGCCTTTAATTGCCTGATCTCTCCGAATACCAAAGCGGCAAAGGCCTACAGCCAAACGAAAATTTCCGAGCGCCACCGCCATCGCTACGAGTTTAACAATCTCTACAAGGATTCTTGCGAACAAAAAGGCCTAGTCTTATCCGGTGTGCTCGAAGATGGCCACTTATGCGAAATAGCCGAGGTCAAAGACCATCCCTGGATGGTAGGTGTGCAGTTCCACCCCGAATTTAAATCTAAACCCACACAACCCCATCCTCTCTTTAGAGACTTTATTGGGGCTATTCTCGCAAATAAAAAAGGGAGATAGGGTGGGGCGCGTCGTCGGAATCGATTTTGGAATGGCCCGCTTAGGACTTGCTATCTCAGACGAAAAGCGCATCATCGCTCAACCTCTCCTAGCCCTTAAAGCGGGGAAAGATTTTGTCCACACAGCCCAGCTCCTAGCAAAGGAGCTAGCCCGCTATTCTAATATAGACTGCATTGTATTGGGATTGCCCCTTCTCCTATCAGGAAAAGAAGGCGATATGGCAATCAAAGTCAAAGCATTTAAAGGCGCGCTGGAACAGCAATTCGGCATTCCCGTCATTCTTTGGGATGAACGCTTGACATCCCAGCAGGTCGACAGATTCTTAAAGAGCGCCGACATGAAACGGAAGCAGAGAAGTCAAGTCTGCGACGCGCTGGCCGCCGCCGCGATTCTGGAAAACTACTTATCATCCCAGCAATAGACCTCTTGCGTAACTAAGGCTTCTCGGCAGGTCTAATGACTTTTAATTGCCCTGTTACATTTTTCTCTGTGCGCTCTGTGATCTCTGTGGTAAAAAACAAATAAGAGCTTTCATCCAAAGCTTGGTAGAATTTTACCTATGCGCATAGAGCTGCTTCATCCCATTTTAGTGCATTTTCCCTTGGCGCTGCTACTTGTAGGTACGTTAGTGAAGGCTATCGCGTTTTTTGTGCGCAGGCGGCGCATATACAGCTATTTGACCTTTGCCAGCTGGCTACTCTTAAGCATAGGAGTCTTATTTGCCTGGCTATCGGTAGGGGCTGGGGAAATGGCTGAAGATGTGGTGCGAAAAAAATTATGCCTGCCCGATGTCCTCGACGATCATAGACTCTCAGCCTACTTAGCAGCACTGCTATTTACCACAGCTCTACTTTTTGATTGGGGAAGGGTTTGGACCAAACGCTACGTTTCTGTATTTACGAACAAGCTGCTCGCTCTGCTTGGAGCACTGTTATTTTTAATAGCAGCTTGTTCTTTAATCACCGCAGGGTATTTTGGAGGCTCACTTGTGTTCAAGCAAGGCGCAGCGGTGGAAAAATCCTGTGAAATTATGCACTAATCAGGTCTGCACAGCGATTTTTGATCAATTTGACAATTCCGTTCATTTTCTTCTGGAAGAGTTTTACATAGGTTGTTGTTCCGAAGGCGTCGATCACTTTTACTCCTTTTCCCATCCTGTCTAATAACCCTAAACAGTGAGCAGGCGATAGGGTCTTGTCTTGCAGTTTGTCGAGTAGTATTTTAGATAAGCGCACGAGATCTTCTTTGGCAATGGGAAAATTTTTATCCTTCAAGTTAATACGGCATCTAAATAGTTTGTTGCTACCCACGTTAGCCACAAAATCTCCCACGGTAAAAGAAGGTCGGTCCATGATATAATCATTCCATACTCCACTTGAGCGCTCGTCCAATCTGACAGTGCACTCTCCCCCACCTAATTGGAATGGTCGTGGAGCTTCTGGTGGTCTTCCGATAACGTAGTTGTAAACGTAGCGCATAGATGCGGCAATATCTTTATGATAATGTAATCCGGTTGCGACAAACACACCCGCTCCGGTAGACCCAACTATTCCAAGGCCTGCGGTAGCAACGACGGCAGTGGTGCCAATGCCTCCAAGCACAGATCCGGTCCCCCATAATTTGTCGCCTTCTTCTCTCGCGGTAGCAATATCATTTCTTAGAGAATCGAGAAGCGACAAGATATCGTCTATCCCCTCTTTGGCTTTATCGAGCTCTTTTTGGGTTGCAGCGATTTTTTCCTGACATTCTTTTGTATGTTGAGCCATCTCTTCAGCTTTCTTAAGAACATCTTCGGCGTGCTGCACCGCTTTTGCGGTTTCTTCTACTGCCTGTTTTTCAAGGCGATTGGCCTCGTCAAAAGCAGTAAAAGCCTCCAAAAACGTTGCATCGGCTAAAGCGAGCTTATCCTTTCCACTCTCGCAAGAGGCAACAATTTGTTTAGACATTTTTTCCAAAAGAGGGATCTTATCTTTGACTGCGATATCGTCATCTTTTAGGACTTCAATAATCTTAAGAGATAGTCCAGAGCACTTACCAAATATCGATTGAGAGTGTTTAGACAATCTTTGAGCATCGGCAAAAAGATCCCTTGCGATCGCATAAGCATCTATAGCTCGAGTAGTTAGTTTGCATGCCGCCTCTTTTTGTACCTGAAGATCTTTAACACCTTGCGAGCTTAATTTTTGGATCGCTTCGAGTTTGTCATAAAGTCCACTGACATTTTCTTGAATGGTATCGAGATTATTGCCAATGATTTCGTAGTGTCCCTTTTGCGTCTCTGTCAGCGTTTGGATCATATCGGCATCGGCCTCGACATCGCTCAAAGCTCTTTGTAAATCCGTTTGGGATTGCTCGCCTCGCACCATGTTAACAATGTCGCGGCCTCCTGTGTACATTCCTATAGGAGCTATAGGATCACCTGAAAGGAGTCTCGCGGTAGAAGATGTGACTGTGAAAACGGCATTGAACCAACGAGAGGGGCTTTTCGAGGCGGCTCTCAATACATTCGTCGCTATTTTTGTATTCTGGTAAAAAGAATCGACGGACTTAACAAAAGGCGCTGCAACAAAGCTAGTAGAGGAAGTTTTTCCGAGCATGTTCTTGTCCTCTTAAAATTGGCACAGGATCTTCTCATATTGTTAAGATTTAATCAAGCTCCATCTTTTTCTTGGCACAAAATCTCATTCTTTAGTTTGATATGTTCAGAAAAAATTAATGAGACGTTATGCCAGATCCAACAGCCGCACACCCCTTGGAAGAACCGGGAATCTCGGGAAAAATCAGTGAACCTTGCATCATGGTTATCTTCGGCGCTACTGGGGATCTCACTTCGCGAAAGCTCATGCCGGCGATTTACAATCTTGCACGAGAGGGCCAGCTTCCTCCGCAGTTTGCCTGCGTGGGATTTGCCAGAAGGGAAAAGACGCACGAGGCCTTTAGACAAGAGATGCGCGATGCGATCAATAGCTTTTCTAGAGTCAAACCTATCGATGAGAGCCTCTGGGCCAATTTTAAAGAGCACATTTACTACCATCAATCAGAATTTCACGAGGCGGAAGGCTATGCGCGCTTGTCTAGTTTTCTGCAGGAGCTCGACACCAAGCTGGGGACAAGGGGCAACCGCGTCTTTTATCTCTCGACACAGCCGAGCTTTTTTCCCGTCATTTGCGAAAATCTGCACAAATCCCGATTGATCTACGATGCAGCGACAACGCATGACAAGTGGTCGCGCATCATTATCGAAAAGCCCTTTGGACACGACTTGCCCTCCGCCATTGCTTTGCAAAATGAGCTGCTGCGCTTTTTAAACGAAAAGCAGATCTACCGCATTGACCATTATCTGGGCAAAGAGACCGTTCAAAATATTTTAATCTTCCGCTTTGCAAACTCTCTTTTCGAATCTCTTTGGAATAATCGCTATATCGATCACGTTCAGATCACTGTGGCAGAGGATATCGGCATCGGTACGCGCGGCACATTCTTTGAAGAGGCGGGACTGCTACGGGATATCGTCCAAAACCACATGATGCAGCTGCTTTGCCTTGTAGCCATGGAGCCCCCGGTCAACTTAGCGTCAAGCTCTATCCACGACGAGAAGGCCAAAGTAGTACAGGCGATCCGACCTATACTCCCCGCGGATTTTGAGTCAACGATCGTGCGCGGGCAATACGGCCCGGGCTTTATCGGAGGGCAAGAAGTCGTTGGATACAGGCAGGAAAAAAATGTCTCTCCCACCTCGAACATTGAGACCTATGTCGCTCTGCGGCTTTTCATCGACAGCTGGAGATGGGCGGGCGTCCCCTTCTATTTGCGCGGAGGAAAGCGACTGCCCAAGCGTGCAACGGAAATCGCCATCGTTTTTAAAGATCCCCCCAATGTGCTTTTCCAACAAGAGGGAAAGCGCAATGAACCGAATACTCTGGCGCTACGCATTCAGCCGGATGAGGGCACCTCGCTTAAAATCAACTGCAAAGTTCCTGGCCCTTCAAGTCCTATACAACCGGTTAAAATGGATTTCCGCTACGGTTCTTACTTTGGCATGAGTCCTCCCGAGGCATACGAGAGGCTCATTCTCGATTGCATACTGGGGGATAACACCCTATTTGCCAGAGAAGACGAGGTATTCAATTCCTGGCAGCTGCTAACTCCCCTTTTAGACTACTGGTCCAAAAACAAAGCTTCAGATTTTCCCAATTATCAATCGGGCACTTGGGGACCGAAAGCGGGAGAGGAGCTGATGGGCCGAGATAAGCGCAAATGGAGGTTGATCTAATGACTGTCGCCTCCCGTATTGTCAATCCAGCAGAGATTCAAGATACACTTAACCACATTTGGGAATCGTATGAAACAAAGAACATTACGCGCGCCAGCTTGTTCAACCTTATTTTCTATGTACAGAAAAGCAAGCGACTCGCCTATGTGCAAGAATTAGCCCAAAAAGTGATTGAAAAATTCCCTTCGCGCGTGATTTTAATCTCTGTTAATAAAGAATCTGCAGAGGATTTTTTGAAAACAGAAGTTTCCATCCTCTCTTCGAGTAAGGGAGAGTACGATGTGGCGTGCGATTTCATCCAGTTCGAAGCCAGCGGGGCGTCGACCGCGCGCATCCCTTTTGTCGTGCTTCCCCACATTCTGCCCGATCTTCCTATTTATATCGCTTGGGCAGAAGATCCCTGCAAGAAGGATCCTCTGTTTCAACAACTCGATCCCCTCGCCAGCCGTCTGATCTTTGACTCGGAGGCGACAGAAGGACTTGCCCATTTTTGCAAGAGCATCTTAGCGCATCACGTTTCTTCTCATACCGATATTGCCGATCTCAATTGGGCACGCGTAGAAAGCTGGCGCGATCTGCTTTCCATGGTTTTTTATTCCGAAGAGAATTTACACTGCTTGGAGCGCTCAAAATCCATTGCCATCTCTTACAATGCGCAAGAATCGCAATTCTTCTCCCATACGCGGGTTCAGTCTATTTACCTGCAGGCATGGATCGCCTGCCAATTGAATTGGGAATGCAAGGGCATGCGCAAAGAAAAGGACGTATTTGTCTTTTCTTATCAAAGTGCCTATTCCCCAATTGAGATCCGCTTGAATCCCGCTATCGATGTCAAACTGCCACCCGGTCTCATCTTATCTATGGACATCACCACCCTCGATCAGCGCACCTTCTCTTTTTCACGCAATTTGGAGCAATTGCACCGCGTAACATTTAACGCTTCCGATCCCAACCAATGCGCTCTGCCGGCCCATTACATCCTTCAAAAGGCGGAGTCGGGCCACTCATTGGTAAAGGAAATTACGCATCGAGGCACTTCAAAGCATTTCCTCAAAGTCTTAAATCTCCTGCAAAATTTAAACCAAATGGATAGCCTTGGAAAAGTTTAAAATCACCTCTTGGGACGATAGGCGCGATCTCATTGTGCCCGGCGATCACAATTCCACCATCCTCTTTTGTACAGACCATTGGATTTCCCTTTGCAATCGCGCTATTGAAGATCATGGAGCTTTTTTTGTCGCTCTCTCCGGGGGCTCGACGCCCAAGGCCATTTTTGAGAGGATCACCTCGCCTCCTTTTTCCTCGCGCATCGATTGGGCAAAAGTACATTTGTTTTGGAGCGATGAGCGCGCTGTCGCGCCTGATCATCCCGATAGCAATTTTGGAATGGCTATGCACGCGGGCCTAAGCAAAATGCCCATCCCCAAGAATCAGATCCACCGCATGGTGGCCGAGACCGCTATCGAACAAAACGCCCTCGCCTACGAAAAAGAGATCCTCTCCTCCCTTAAAGACCTCTCCTTTGACCTCATCATGCTAGGCATAGGAGAAGATGGCCATACCGCCTCTCTTTTTCCCCATACGCAAGCAGTGCAAGTTAAAGACAGGCTTGTCGTCGCCAATTTTCTCCCCGATAAAAACATCTGGCGCATGACCTTTACCTTCGACTGTATCAACCGCGCCTCTCATATCGCCGTTTATGTCCTGGGAGCCAATAAAAAGTATATCCTCGGTCAAATTCTACAAACCTCCAATCCCCTCCCCGCTCAACGCGTAGGCACCCAAGAGCGGCATGCGCTATGGATCGCCGATGAAGCAGCAGCTTCGGAAATTCACAAAAGTAAAGGAAAAACGCTATGAAACGCCTTTATAAATTTCTGCTATGTGCATCCGCTTGGATATGCTCCTTCCCTCTTTTTTCTGAGCAAAAAATTGTAGAACTCGTCGCCGATTTTAAAACAGAATGCGAAAATTTCTCCTCAGTACTGCAAATGCGCAATTGCGATGCTCGCGTCATCACCAGCAATCTGAACCATTATGGAATAGGCGTAAGAGGGCATAGTCGCATAGAAAAATTTTTACACAAATACTCTTTAGATTTTTGGAAAAAAATCACTCTAAAAGACAGTGTGGAAAGGATCGTTTTTTTTAATTTGCGGCACATTCATCGCAATGATTTGTATTTCGATTACCTTCCTAAAGACAAGCTCGTCTTGTTCATGTTTGAACCTCCTGTCATTCTTCCGAAAATGTATGCGAAGAAAGCCGCAGAGCCTTTTGGCAGAGTGTATACCTGGGACGACGATCTAGTCGATGGGGTGAAGTTCTTAAAATTCTACTACCCCGTGCTTAGACCAATGATCGAAGAAATCCCCTCTTTTGAAGACAAGAAGTTTTGTACCCTGATCAATACAAAAGCACAAAATAAGAGCACGCCCGGATGCCTTTACGATGATAGAATCAAGGCGATTAGATACTTCGAGAATGCGGAAGAAGAGGGTTTTGAATTTTACGGCAGGAGATGGGATCCAGCTCTATACAAGAGCTACCGGGGAGCCGTCGATGATAAGTACACAGTGCTAAAAAATTACCGCTTTAGCATCTGCTATGAAAACTGTAGCAATAGCAATGGATATGTGACGGAAAAGATCTTTGATTGCTTTGCCGCAGGCTGTGTTCCGATTTACTGGGGAGCTCCCAACATCGAAAAATACATTCCTAAAGAGTGCTTCATCGACCGGCGCGACTTTTCCAGCATGGAAGAGCTGCATGCTTTTTTGAAGAATATGGGCAAAGAAGAATATGAAGGGTATATCGCACGCATTCGTGCTTTCCTCTCAAGCGAGCAGGCTCAGCTCTTTTCCTCCGAACACTTCAACCAGCTCTTTTACGAAGCGGTCACCGCTGATGATCCGACATGTAGAAATAGAAGCGTTACTCAAGAACTGATTAATTTTACAAGACCCTCTTGGAACGGGAAAATAGAGCGGTGAGCGATAGAATTGCAATAATGATGAGCAACGAGAGAAAAAGAGGCACTGTGTAAAAAGGGCTCAGCAGCATCTTAATTCCGATGAAAAAAAGCAGGCAAGAAAGTCCACAGTTCAAATAGCGCCATTTCCCCAACAGAGGGGCGAGGACAAAGAAGAGTGCGCGCAATCCCAATAGAGCCAAAATATTCGATGTATAGGCTATAAAAGCATTCCTCGTAATGGCCAGAACGGCAGGGATGGAATCAATGGCAAAGAGAATGTCCATCGCCTCGATTTGCAACAGCACTAAAAATGGCTTTTTCAGCAGAGGTAAAGAGGAAGAAAGGCGGTCGAAAAGAGCACTTCTTTTTTCCGAGTAGGCTATAGGCTGCATCCAAAGTCTTATCGCCATAAGCATAAGAAATCCGCCAAAGAGATAAACCATCCAATGAAAGAGCGCTAATAGTTTTATGCCCAGCAAGATAAAAAGCAGGCGGAAGACGATGGCTCCGAGGATGCCCCAAAAAAGAATTTTACTCTGCTGTTGGGTCTGTATTCCGAATTTCCTAAAGAGGAGCAAAAAGACGAAGAGATTGTCTATACTCAAGGCCTTTTCCACGAGATAAGCCGTAAAAAATTCTCCCGCAGCCTGCTGTCCCTGGGTAAAGTAGATTAAGCCATTGAATATCAAGGCTATTAAAATCCAAAAACAGCTTAAATACCCCGCTCTTGCCGCTGTGAGAGCCCTTTTGCGAAAGATTAAAAAATCGCACAGCAATAAAGCAGCGAAGACAAGGTGAAATCCAATCCAAAAAAACAGGGGGTCTGTCATAAACGCTTACAAAAAACGCATTTCCTGGGATAATCGTCTTTTATATTTATACTAACGTTCTTTTTTAAGAAAAATGTTTGTTTTAGGCATCGAAAGTACCTGTGATGAGACCGCATGCGCTGTCGTGCGCGATGGAAAAGAGATCCTTTCCAATGTGATTTACTCGCAATCGGAAATCCACAGACCCTTTGGCGGGGTTTTCCCTGAATTGGCCTGCCGCCGCCACGTCGACGCTCTTGTTCCTGTCATTCGTCAAGCACTGGACAAGGCCCAAGTCTCTAGAGAAGCCCTTGGCCTTATCGCCGTCGCAAGCGGGCCGGGACTCATTGGCTCTCTGTTAATTGGACTTAATGCGGCCAAGTCTTTGTCCCTGGCTTGGAAAATTCCCTTTGTTGGGGTCAATCACGTAGAGGCGCATCTCTATGCCGCATTGATGTCGCTGGAATCGCCTCCTCTACCCGCTTTAGGCGTTGTGATTTCAGGCGGACACACATTCATGGTGAAGATAAACGGCATTGGATCCTACGAGATCCTGGGAACTACACAGGATGATGCCATTGGCGAGGCATTTGATAAAGTCGCCAGCATGCTGCATTTGCCCTATCCGGGAGGGCCCGTCATTGAGAGACTGGCAAAACAAGGAGATCCCCATCGCTTTTCCTTTCGCGCGGGACAGGTGAAAGGACGACCTTGGGATTTCTCCTTTTCCGGACTCAAAACCAGCGTTTTATATGCGATCAAGGGAGCAAATGCCTCAAAAGATTTTCCCTTATTAATTTCTGAAAAAGAAAAAGCCGATGTCGCCGCTGCCTTTCAAGAAACGGCATTAGGCGATATCGTTGCAAAAGCCCTGAGCGTTGCAAAGTCGTTGCAGCTGCGCGCTATTTTTTGCGGAGGAGGGGTAAGCAACAACAGGCGCTTGCAAGAGTTATTTAAAACTCAAGCCTGCATTCCTGTGTTCTTCCCTCCCGCCGAATTGACTCTGGACAACGCTGCTATGATTGCCGGGCTGGGATATCCCATTTTTCAGGAGAAAAAAATAGGGGATCCCTATGACCTGGAACCCCATTGCTCACGTAAAAGACTCTTTAAGTTTGCAACTATTCCCCGATAGCCATTTCGTTGTCATCGAACTCTTCTTCGCTCCAAGAAGTCTCTTTAGCCTCTTTTTCCAAGAGCCGATTGTTTTTAATGGCAGACTCGCGGTCTTGCATTAAAGCCATTTCCCGCTCGCGTTTTACCTTTTCTTCTCTAAATTTTTGACAGGATTTGCACAGAGGTTGATCAGCGGTCTTCTTTTGTTTCACCTCAGGGGTTGATTGGACAGCTGCTTGGGTATTTTGCTCATTGGACTGCTGGCTTACCGCAACCTCGTCTGGAAGGGCGTTCAAATCTTCCTCCAAGAAAGGGTATTTCGGCAAAGCTTTTTTTTCGCTTTGCTGAGAAGGCGCTTTTTCCACTTGTCTTGCTACGCGTTTGGCAGCGGGAGCCCCTACCACTTTGCGCTCAACTTTAACCTCTTGTTGTTCAACTACCTCTTCTTTAGCCACTTCGCTAAATTCTTCTTTCACAGCGGGCTGCTCTACCTTTTTCTGTATGCGCTGTCGAGAAGGAGCTCTAGCAACTTTGCTTTGTGCTTTTTTCTTAATAACTTTGGATTTTGCAGAACTTATAACTTTATTTTCCCCTGTATGAGAGGGTTCTGCATTGGACAGGCTATTCTCTTGATCCTTTGAAGTAGACTCTTCAGTGATAACAGGCTGAGAGGTTTGTTTTTGAAAGCGCTGCTTAGGCCTTTGCGCCACTTTGCGCGGCATCTGATTTTGTGTATCCTGTTCTGTTTTTGCTTGAGCTGTCTTCCTTTGGACGCGCGCCTGTGCTCGAGCTCTTTTGGCTCCCACATTGTCATTGAGCCTAGTATCTGCTCTTTTATGCTGTTTCTGCGGCGTTTGCACAGCTATTTCAGAATCAGCGTCCTCCTGAGCGGCTTCATTTGTCCATTCTACAGGCTGCTGGCTTTCCACAATCCACTCTTCCTGTGCAGCACCATAGGAAAATAAAGGTGCTAAAGCTATTAACATCCATAATTTTTTCATTTTATACCCCTTAATACAAAAATACGTTCATTTAATTTTATTTAATTATAACAAGATTATTTTGTAAATATTAATTTATGCAATTAATTTAATATATTAATTTAAAGCTAGATGTGGGCAAGTATTCCTCACAATCCTTTTTTCTTGTCCATTATGAGGCATCTATTTTAGAATTTGTGCTTTACCAGGAGTGAATTATGGCTAAAGGCGCACGCGAAAATATCAAAATGAAGAGCACTGAGAGCTCCGAATGCTATTGGACTACAAAAAATAAGCGAACGTCCACAGCGAGAATCGAACTGAAAAAGTATGACAAAAAGCTCAAACGCCACGTCATTTTTAAAGAAGCTAAGTAATCCATCTATGTTGCGAGGATAGAACCACATGTTCGAGCTTTCCATAGCTCTTAAGTATCTTATTCCTCGCAAAAAACACCTTTCAGTCTCGCTGATAGCCTTCCTGTCGGTCGGGGTCATTTCTCTTGTCGTTTGGCTCGTCATCGTTTTTCTATCTGTGACCGAAGGGATTGAAAAAAATTGGCTGGAAAAGCTCACAGCCCTTAACGCCCCCCTGCGCATCACCCCAACCGAGCACTACTACTCCTCTTATTATTACTTAAGCGATACCTACAGCAGCGCTTCGCATTTCGCCTCTAAAAATATTGCGCAAAAGGCTTCGTCTTCTCTCTCCGATCCCTATGTTGCAGAAGAGGATGCCACCCTTCCCGCGCGTTTCCCCAAACCCGATCGGAGAGCGGAAGGAACACTTAAAGACCCTGTAAAGGAAGCTCTTCGCATTCTTGAGGATTTAAAAAGAGAAAGTCCGAGCCTTGCCTACCAGGATTATGAGATCAGCGGCGCTTTGATGCGGCTTCAACTCTTAAGAGAAAATAAAACAGCCCATGGGCAAGAGCAGAGGCAAAGCTTCCTCACCCAGGTCTCCTATCTCGCTTCCATCCCCGACCGCTCACCGCATTTTGCCCGCATGCTCGCTCCCCCAAAGGAAGGCGACCTGGACCATCTGTATTATCTCTCTTCCCACAGCACGGAATTTTCCAGGGAGGACGCTCCCAGCCTGACGCAAAGCGCTTCTTCGCAAAAAATCGAAAAACGCCTTAGAGAATTGCTAAGCTCTGCTCCCATACAAGCCGTGCGCACGAGCTCATCTGGGTGGAGAATTCCCTTTGCCCTGCTTCCCGAAAACAAGCCCTTTGCCGCTCTTGCTGACGGATGGGTGGATGGCTTCCCTCGCCATTTTATCCTTTCTCAAGATGCTTCTCAAGGCAGAGAGAAAGTATGGCGCTCGCAAGACTCTCTCTATTTCCAGGAGGGAAAAGGCGCCAGTGTCGCTCTTTCGCCCTCGGTGCCCATCTATATTCAGGACACTTTGCACTTCGATGTAGAAAAAGTGCTTTTGCCTGCGGAGATACGACAAAAAAGGGATATACGCTTCCAAGTCCGCGCGCTGCTTCAAAAAATACCGCTGGCGGGTGTGATTGCCTGGGAAAACCTCGACATTGAACGGGCAGCCTTTAACCAATCTTGGCCGGCTTTTTCAAACGAGGAAAAAGAAATCGGCGTTCTGTTGGCAAAGAATTATCGCGACAGCGGGGTGCTGCTCGGCGATAGAGGGTATCTCTCGTACAACAGCGCGACCGCCAGCTCTATCCAAGAACAGCGCATGCCTATCTTTGTCGCCGGTTTTTACGATCCCGGCATTCTATCGGTAGGCAACCGCTGCATTCTCGTTCCCCCCTTTGTCACGCAAACTATCAACGCTTCCAGCACCGCTTTTAACTTGGACAAGACGCAGTCCAATGGCCTTTTGGTCTGGATGAAGGATGTCCAAGATGCACCAAAAATGAAACAGCGGATAGAAGCGCGCTTTGCCGAGACAGGCATTGCTCCTTATTGGAAAGTGACGACCTATAGAGAATATGACTTTGCCAGAGACCTGCTGGAACAATTTCAAAGCGACAAGTACCTCTTTTCACTGATTGCGGCCATCATCCTGCTCGTCGCATGCTGCAATATCATCTCTCTTCTCACACTGCTCGTCAACGACAAGAAAAAAGAGATCGGCATACTGCAAGCCATGGGAGCTTCCACGCGCAGCATTGCCATTATTTTTGGCACTTGCGGGATCGTCATGGGCCTGCTCAGCTGCTTGATCGGCACTTCTGCGGCGGTGTTTACTCTAAAGCACATCGATTCCATCGTCAGCCTGTTAAGTTACCTGCAAGGGCGCGAGGCTTTTCACGCGGCGTTCTTCGGGGATTCCCTGCCTAATGCCTTGAGCGGAACGGCGCTGCGATTTATCTTCTTATTAACACCTCTTCTCGCTCTTTTGGCAGGCTTAATCCCCGCTTTGAAGGCCTGCCGACTGCGCCCCTCTGAAATCTTAAGGTCCGAATGAATAAAGAAATCATCCTCAGAGCTCATCACATAAAAAAGCACTTCTCCTACCCAACCCCTGTTGAAGTGCTGCGCGATATTTGCTTTGAAGTGGAAAAGGGTTCTGCTGTGGCCATTATGGGGAAATCAGGAGAGGGCAAAAGCACTCTGTTGCATATCCTGGGAACGTTGGAGAAGCCTATTTCAGGAGAAGTGGAAATCTGCGGTCAAAAGACGCATCTCTCCTCTCCAGATGCGCTGCGCAATAAGCATATTGGCTTTATCTTTCAATCCTATAATCTATTGGAAGAGTATACCGTCTTAGACAACGTCCTGATGCCCGCCAGAATCGCCCGAAAGCCCATCGATAGGGATTCCGCCGCTAGAGCGCGCGCCTGGTCTCTACTCGAAGAGCTAGGATTAAAAGAGCGCGCACATTTTTTCGCCAAACAGCTTTCAGGAGGCGAAAAACAGCGCGCCGCCATCGCACGCGCACTGTGCAACAATCCAACTTTAATATTAGCCGATGAGCCCTCAGGAAATTTGGATCACGCGCAATCTCATGCCATTCACGCTTTGCTGATGCGCTTGACAAAACAGTATGAAACAACTCTTGTAATCGTTACACATGATAGGGAACTTGCCGCGCTTTGCGACCGCGTTTTAATTCTCAAGGATGGAGTTTTATGAATATTTTGATGATTGGAGTAGGCTACGTAGGACTTGTCACAGCTGTCTGTTTTGCTGAAATGGGCCATCAGCTCATCTGCCTAGATATCGATGAAGAGAAGATTGAAAATCTCAAAAGAGGAGTCATCCCTATTTACGAGCCAGGGCTAAAAGATCTCCTGGAGCGCAATGCTGCAGCGGGAAGATTGATTTTTACAGCAAGTTATAAAGAAGCCATCCCCAAAACCTCCGTCTGCTTCATCGCAGTTCCCACCCCTTCGCAAAAAGACGGCTCGTGCGATTTGTCTTATGTGATGCACGCTGCGACGGAAATCGCTCAAAATATGGAAGAGGCCAAAACTATTGTCATTAAGTCTACCGTCCCTTTGGGTTTTGCTCAGCAATTGAAAAAGCACCTGCAGTCGGTTTTGGATGCTCGCGGCGCTTCTCTTTCCTTTGACATTGTTTCTAATCCCGAATTCTTAAAGGAGGGCTCTGCGATTCAGGACTGCATGAAACCCGATCGCGTCGTCCTCGGCATTTCTCGGCCGCAGGCGGAAAAAGTCATGCGCGATATCTACTCGGCTTTTATGCTTAACCGCGATCGCATATGCGTCATGGATACTACCTCTGCCGAAATGACCAAATATGCCTCTAACGCCATGCTGGCAACGCGCATCTCCTTTATGAACGAGCTCTCCCTTCTGTGCGAAAAAGTAGGGGCCAGTATCAATCAAGTGCGCATTGGCATCGGATCCGATCAGCGCATCGGCATGCATTTTTTATATGCCGGCGCAGGCTACGGCGGCTCTTGCTTTCCCAAGGATTTGCGCGCCCTGCTCGCCATCGCCAGAAATTTCAACATACAGCTCCCTATCCTCGAGGCAGTAGAGTACATCAATGAGAAGCAAAAGCGCGCTTTGGGCGCAAAAGTCCTCTCCTACTTTTCCGAGCGCAGCGGCATTCAAGATAAAACGATTGCCCTCTTGGGCCTTTCTTTTAAGCCCGACACCGATGATCTGCGCGAAGCCCCCTCCCTCGTCCTCATAGACATGCTCCTCTCCGAAGGAGCCCGATTGAAAGTGTTCGACCCAGTGTCCATTCCCAATGCGAAGAAAATTTTAAAGGGCAAGAGGGACATTGCTTTCTGCCACGACGAATATGAAACAGTTACGGGGGCAAGCGCCCTTGTCCTCATCACGGAGTGGAAGCAGTTCCGCTACCTGGATTTTGGCAAAATCGGCGAGCTCATGGAAGAAAAGGTTATCTTCGATGGACGCAATCAGTACCATCCTCAAGAGATGCTGCAAAAGGGCTTTACTTACTTTGGAATAGGCATTCCCGCATTTCACAAAGAGCTGGCGGACATTTTTGTTCCCTGTGAGGAATCGCAATGCACTTAGAGGCTTTTTTGCACTCGGCACAACCGCTTCTCGAAGAGCGATTGCACGCCCTCATTCCCTCTGACACACAACTGCCTTTTGGGGGCCTCTTTGCCGCCGCGCGCTATTCTTTGTTTTCCGGAGGAAAGCGCTTGCGTCCGCTGCTCGTCTTAGCCTCCTGCCTCACTGTGGAAGGAACCTTGCAAAAAGCTTTGGACCCCGCATGCGCGATAGAGTGCATCCACACCTACTCTTTGATCCACGACGATCTGCCCTGCATGGACAACGACGATATGCGCCGCGGAAAGCCGACACTGCACTGCGTCTATCCCGAATGGCACGCTCTGCTCACCGGCGATTATCTTTTGACATTTGCCTTTGAAATTCTCGCCCAATCTCCCTATTTGAGCGATGCCGAAAAGATCGCCTGCATCCAACTCATCGCCGCAAACTGCGGTGCGCGCGGAATGATCGGAGGGCAAATGATCGATTTGCACACTGAGAGTATGCAGATTGACAAAGCGCTATTGGAACAAATGCACAGCGCTAAAACAGCCGCGCTATTCTCCGCGGCCTTAGAATGTGGCGCCATTGCTGCCGGTGCATCGCCCCGCGAGCGCTCGCTGCTTCGCGAATGCGGAGAGAAAATCGGCCTTGCCTTTCAAATCGCTGATGATATCTTCGACGCGCCCTCTTCAGATCAAAAAAATAATAAAGCCACAGCAGTTTCTCTTTTGGGATACGCTGAAGCAATGCGCTGTAAAGAGGCTTTGTTAAATGAATCTCTGAGCATTCTCAATTCTTTATCGCAATCCACTTTTCTTCTTTCTTCTTTCTTTGAAAAAATTCTAAAAACAAGTTGACTCTAATTTTTTATTTATTTAACTTTTGCGTTAAATAGGAGAACAATTATGATCAGAAGTGAAAAATCAATTCAAAATAGGGTGCCTATTCATAAGCAAATTGTCCACGATTGGTTATACCGAAATGGCCTGAAGAATCGGGGATTTGGCAAGGAGGCTTCTCAAAATTCTTATCTGGAACCAGCGAGCATTGTGCAAGCACAAGGCGCAAGTGAAGACAAGAATTTTGAGAAGGAGCCAACGCTGTCAAAAACCGATTCTTCAGGATATTTCGGTATAAAACGCGGTTTTGATATTCTTGTAAGCTCATGCGTGTTGTTATGCGGACTGCCTTTATTTACCCTCATCGCCGCCATCATTAAATGTTCCTCTCCGGGGCCAATTTTTTATTGCAGCATGCGGTTGGGACGCGATGGAAAGCTCTTTAAGTTTTGGAAATTCCGCTCCATGTATAAGGACGCAAGTCAAAAACTCGATCAACTCTTAAGAAGCAATCACGAACTGCGCAAAGAGTGGAATGTCTATTTCAAATTGAAAAACGATCCTAGGATCACCTGCTTTGGGAAATTCTTGCGCAAAACTTCTTTGGATGAGTTTCCCCAGTTTTGGAATGTGTTGAAAGGAGACCTCAGCATCGTAGGCCCGCGCCCCTATCTTCCCAATGAACTGGAGACAATCAAAAAAATCGCAGGCGTCCAAGTGCAAAAAATGCTGGCCGTGCGTCCAGGTCTTACAGGCATCTGGCAGACATCCGGCCGCAATTGCCTCACCTTTGAACAAAGAGTTAAACTCGATTTAAAATACATCGGCTCCCGCTCTTTTCTCTTTGACTTAAGGCTGATTGCAAAAACGATCCCCTTGCTTCTTTTCCCCAAGGGAGCTTTTTAATTTTGTCAGAAAAACGTATTCCGCTGCTCTTTCCCTTTTTTCTCGCTTTGGCAGCAGCGGCGTACGCCAGCGTTTTCCTTTCACACATCCACCTGCATACCTTTGCTCCTTTTTTAGCCCTTCTCTATTCCAGATGCAGCCGCGTCTCCTCTTTTTGGATAAGCGCTTTATGCGGCCTTCTCATGGATCTGTTAGCCTCCGAGATGCGCTTTGGCATTTATTCCTTGAGTTTTTCGATCGCAACTCTTTTACTCTATCATCAAAAAAAGCATTTCTATCAGGAAAAACCCCTCGCCCTCTCCCTGTTTACCTTTCAGCTAAGCCTGGTTATCACAGGAGCACTTTTCTTTTTTTCAATTGCTCTGCATCCACACTTTTCCTTTAATGCCAAGTCGATCATCGCAGATTTTTTTCTCATGTCCCTTGCAGATGCCCTCTATGCTTTTCTCTGGTTTAGCTGTCCTATGATGCTCTACAGACATATCTATGGACTTAAACGCGATTTTCTTTTTTCTAAAATCAAGACATTGGTAGAAAATATGCGCAAAGGTGCTAAATCTTAAGGACACTATGGAACACTCCGCTCTGACTATTGTCGCCATTAATGCGGCCCTAAAAGCCGGAGAGCTACTTCGCAACGGCTTTTATACACATTTTCGCATCTCGTATAAAGAAGGCATGCATAATCTCGTCACTGAGTGCGATCACGCAGCCGAAGAGAGCATTATTTCCTCGATCTTAAACCATTTTCCCTCGCACTCGATCCTGGCAGAGGAGAGCGGAGAGAAGCATACGCAAAAAAGCGATGTTCTCTGGATCGTTGATCCCTTGGACGGAACTGTCAATTTCGCGCATCGCATTCCCTTTTTTGCCGTGAGCATCGGCGTTGCCGTGAAAGAAGAACTCCTCTCCGGAGTTGTCTACTGCCCAACCCTTGGCGAGCTCTTTATCGCAGAAAAGGGCAAAGGGGCTTATTTAAACGGCACTCGCCTAAGCATTTCCTCTACCGCACAGCTCTTGCGCGCTTTTATCGCAACGGGCTTTCCCTATAACGTAGACATAAATCCCCAGCACTGCATCGACCGCTATGCGCAAATGCAGCACAAGGGAGTGCCTGTGCGCAGAATGGGTTCTGCCGCTTTGGATTTAGCCTATGTCGCCGCCGGGCGCTACGATGCCTTTTGGGAGCTTAATCTAAAACCCTGGGATACGTCTGCAGGGACACTGCTCGTCGAAGAAGCGGGCGGCACAGTCTCTCAATACAGCGGAGAAAAATATCATTTCCTTTCCGATCAGACCCTCTTAGCTACCAACGGGCACGTCCACCAAGCGATGATAGAGCATTTGAATCAAAGAGAACCGTGGAGAGGATAGATGGCGCTGATCGATGGAAAAGCCATTGCAAAAGGAATCGAGGACAAGATAGCCCAGGCGATCCGCCATCTCAAACACCGCCCTCCTGGCCTCGCCTTCATTCTGGTGGGAAATCATCCCGCATCGCAGACGTATATCCGTATGAAGAAAAAAAAATGCGAAGAGGTGGGAATCGTATCTGTCGATAGGGAATTGAGCGCCGCTGTTTCGCAAGAGCGCTTGCTCGAAGAGATCTACACTTTAAATAACGACCCTGAAATCGATGGGATCTTGGTACAGCTTCCCCTTCCCCCATCCATTTCGACGTCCCTCATCATGGAAGCGATCGATCCGCGCAAAGATGTGGATGGCTTTCATCCCATCAATATGGGCAAACTGCTTTTGGGAGAACAAGACGGCTTTATTCCCTGCACTCCGCTTGGCATCCATATCCTTCTGCACTCCGCACAAATCCCGCTGCTGGGCAAACACGTCGTCATCATCGGCCGCAGCAACATCGTAGGAAAACCTTTGGCTGCCCTTCTTATGCAAAAGGCTCCGCATTGCAATGCAACGGTTACAGTTGCTCACAGCATGACGGAAAACCTTCCCGCTCTTTGCCGCTCGGCGGATATCCTCATCGCCGCCATGGGAAAGCCGCATTTTGTCACTCAAGAGATGGTAAAAAAGGACGCCGTGGTCATCGACGTGGGAATTAATCGCATTTATGATGCAGAGCGCCATTCCCTTCTCGTGGGCGATGTCGATTTTGCGCAAGTAGCCCCGCTTGCCTCTCATATTACCCCTGTCCCCGGCGGAGTGGGCCCCATGACTATCGCCTTGCTCCTTTCTAACACCCTTTTAAGCTATCAAAGACGTTCTGTAGTGGAGTAAAAATTTTAACAATATTCCCTTTTAAGACAGATAACGGTACAATGGGGTGGGAAACACACATCTAGAGTCGTCTATGCAGCGCACAGTTTTTTTTGATTTAGGCAATGTTTTGCTCTATTTTGATACTCTGAAAATGTATCAACAAATCGCGCGCTTGTGTTCTTTGGACCTAGAAGAGGTGACAACCGCTTATTTACATCACATAGACTCTTGCGAAAAAGGGTCGGTGAATACGCAAAAACTACATGAAAATTTCACGAGGCTTGCTAAAAAAGAAATCGATTTAGAAGAATTTCGGCACGCTCTCGGCAACATCTTTAAACCCAATGAGCAGGTCATAGATATCGTAAAGGAGCTCAAAAACAGCAACACACGTCTGTTCGTCCTTTCCAATACCCAGGAAGCACATTTCGAATTCGCCCTCGATCGCTTTCCCTTTTTACAGCTATTTGACGGCTATGTGCTTTCCTACAAAGTAGGAGCGCGTAAACCCGATAAAAAGATCTTCGAAGAGGCCCTGCGCATTGCGGATTGCAAAAAGCAAGAATGCTTTTACACAGACGACATCCCCGCATTTGTCCATGCGGCACAAGCGCTAAAGATCGACGCCGCGCAATTCACAACGCCGGAAAATCTGCGCTCAGACTTATACCAACGCAACCTATTGCAGAAATAATACTTGATGGCAAAATTGACCAAGCAGCAGCGCACAGCCGCTAATTTAAAGAAAACGATTATTCAATTTATGAAAGGCCGCCGCTATCGGCCTATGGATCAAAAAGAGCTTTTAGAAAGGCTGAAAATCAATGATGAATTGGCTTCTCTTTTTCAAGAAGTCGTTAAAGATCTAGTGAGCAAAGGAGAAATTGAACTCCAAAAGAAGCAGCTCGCTATAAAAAAAGCCCAGGAGGAGACCCTCACCGGCATTTTGCGCGTGCATCACAAGGGTTTTGGCTTCCTCATCCCAGATAGCCCGGAGGCATCGCAAGATATCTTTATCCCAAAACACTTAACGGACAATGCGGTCGACGGTGACCATGTCGAGGTCGTACTCAATCCCGAAATCGATTGGGAAAAAGGACCGGAAGGCCGAGTCGTCAACATACTCAAGCGCGCGCACAAACACCTTGCAGGAACCATTAAAAACATAACGGCTTCCGGAGACATTTTGGCCTATGTTCCTCTCTTGGGCATAGCAAAGCCCGTCTTGGTCAATTCCTCTTTAGACCATTCCTTAAAAATCGGCGACCGCGTGATTTTAAAAGTTTTGGAATGGGGAAAAGAGCAAGAAGCGACAACGGCTGAAATCTCTCACATTCTCGGACATATTTCCGATGCTTCCATAGATGTGATCGCAGCAGCCGAAGAGTTTGACCTTCATGCGCATTTCCCCAAAGCCGCTTTGGCTCAAGCCAAGGCCTTTGGGAAAAAGATACGCGTAAAAGACCTTAAAGGACGCGCAGATCTCACCGAGCTAGAATGCATCACCATCGACCCCGACACGGCAAAAGATTTTGACGATGCCCTAAGCCTCACCAAGGATCGCAAAGGCATCTACCATCTCGGCGTTCACATTGCCGATGTCGCCCACTACGTCGAGTCGGCAAGTGCCCTGGATAAAGAAGCGTATCAGCGCTGCAACTCCACCTATTTCCCCGGCGTTTGCATTCCCATGCTCCCCGAAGAGCTCTCCAATGAACTGTGCAGCTTAAAGCCCGATATCGAGCGCCTGACGGTCTCTGTTCTAATGGATTTTGATAAAACGGGAACGCTCATTAAAAAAGAGATCCTGCGCAGCTGTATTTACAGCAAGAAGCGCTTCACCTACTCAGAAGCAAAAGACGTGCTCGATGGAGAGAAGAAGAGCCCTCATAAAAAACTTTTGCAGCTCATGGTCGATCTCTGTCATTTGCTCAAGCAAAAGCGCTACGAGCGCGGCAGCATTGATTTTGCCTTGCCCGAAATGGCCATCCAGGTCGATTCCAAGGGTCAGCCCACGGGCATCAAAAGGATTGAATACGACATTACGCATCAACTCGTGGAAGAGTTTATGCTCAAAGCCAATGAAATGGTCGCTGCAGAACTCACCGAGCGCGGCAAGCAGCTGTTGTACCGCATTCACGAACCCCCGCAGGAAGATAGCATTAGAGATTTTGTGCTCTTTGCCAATTCTCTGGGATTCCGCCTCTCTTCCAAACCCAGTGTAGAAGAATTGCGCGATGCTTTTGAAAAAGCTAAACACACTCCCTTTTCCCAGCAGCTCTCCATAGCTTTTATCCGCAGTATGAAACTGGCCCAATATTCTCCGGATAATATTGGCCACTACGGTTTATCTTTAGAACACTACTGCCACTTCACAAGCCCCATCCGCCGCTATAGCGATTTAATCATCCAACGCTTGCTTTTCGACGAGGAAGACAAAGATCTTGCCTTGGACAAGATCGCCGAGCGCTGCTCCGAGCAAGAGCGCTTAAGCTTCAAAGCGGAAATGAGCGTAAAGACCCTTAAGAAATTGCGCTTGCTCAATCTGTATTTTAAAGAAGATCCCCACCGCGAATTTCCGGCGACAGTCACGCGCGTCAAGCCCTTCGGCTTAAGTTTTGAGCTGAGCGATCTTTCCCTCGAGGGATTTTTGCACATATCCGAGTTGGAAGATGATTATTTCACCTATGACAGTAAACGCGCTGTCTTGGTGGGCTCGCGCACCGGAAAGACCCATCGATTAGGCGAGACAATCGTGGTAGGCATCCAAAGCGTCGATCTCATCTTGTTGGAAAGCCATTGGTCTCTTGTGACTCCCCATGCGCGCAAGCCGACACTTAGACGCCGCAAAAGAAGATGACACCACTTCCGACATTTTTCTATCAAAGGGACGACGTCGTGCAGATCGCCCGCGAGCTCATCGGCAAAGCGCTTTTCACCTCTGAAAAAGGAAAAAACAGCATTACCGGAGGGATTATCGTCGAAACAGAAGCCTATCGAGGCGCCGAAGATAAAGCCTCTCACGCCTATAACAATCGACGCACCCCACGCACCCGCATGCTCTTTGAAGAAGGCGGTGTAGCTTACGTCTATCTCTGTTACGGCATGCACTATCTGCTCAACGTCGTCACCAATCAAAAAGACATCCCCCACGCGGTACTGATTCGCGCTCTTTTTTCCACACACGGTCTAAAGCTCATAGCCAAGCGGCGCGGCAAAACCATCGAAGATCCCCATTTGACAAGCGGTCCAGGAACCCTATCCCAAGCTTTAGGCATAACTAAAGAGCACCACGGGCTCCCTTTCCATTCCCCTTGCCTGTGGCTTGAAGAGACGGGCATTGCTATTTCTAAAACCCTTGTTGCCTGCGGCCCTCGCATCGGCATTGCCTATGCCAAAGAGCACGCGCTTCTTCCTTGGCGCTTTTACTTGCAGGAATTCCCCCCCTCTCTTAGGATAGATATCGATACATGGGTATGCGCGCATAATAATTTTGTCAAAGAGTAAACATGAAAAAGCACTTTATCACCGGTCTCGTCTTCCTTCTTCCGCTCGTCGTCACTGTTGCGGTGATTATTTTTTTGGTTAATTTTCTGACGCAGCCTTTCATCGGAATGGTCTCCGCCACTTTGACGAAGCTGCATATCATCAACAAAGGATTTTTGTTTCTCACTCCCGAGCAATTACTCCGCTACAGTAGCCAGCTGATCATACTCGTCATCCTCTTTCTATTTACTATAGTGCTCGGCATCGTCACCCGCTGGTTTTTCATCCATTACCTCTTTCGCTTCGGCGATCACGTCTTAAGCCGCATTCCTATCGTCAACACAGTCTATAAAACGAGCCGGGACATCATTAAAACGCTCTTCGTCTCCGACAAGAACACCTTCAAGCAAGTCGTGATGGTCCCCTTCCCCAGGACCGATATCTTTGTCCTTGGCTTGGTTGCCCGCGAATCTCCTGCGGCCTGCTCGAATGCGATCAACGACGAGCTCATCTCGGTTCTCGTACCTACGACGCCCAATCCCACGACGGGATTTCTGCTTATGATTAAGAAAAGCGATTTAATCTACATCGACATGAAGCCTGAAGAGGCGATTAAATATATCGTCTCGTGCGGAGTCATTATCCCCAATCCCCCTAACCCCTCAAAAGCTCCCATTGGGTTATGAAAAAGTACTTCTTTACAGGCTTTATCACTCTTTTGCCCATTGCGTTGACCATTATTATCGTCAAATGGCTCTTTGATCTTTTCACGGCCCCTCTTGCGGGAATTTCGGAGTGGTTCCTTTTAAAATACGAAGCGGAATTGGGCTTGAGCCTGACACATCACGATACTTTGATTATGCTATTGAGCAGGGTATTGGCATTTGTCCTTCTGGTCCTTCTGATTTTCCTTTTGGGTTTTTGCGGCCAGAAATTCTTGACCAAATACTTTCTTAACATCACCAACCGCATCTTTTCCCGCATCCCGCTAGTTCGGACTATCTACCGCCTCAGCCACGACATCACCAAAGCCGTCTTTTCTGACACGCAAAAGACCTTCAAAGGCACCGTCCTCATTCCCTTTCCTCATCAAGATTCCCTCGCCATCGGCTTTATCACTGGCGAGACTCCGGCAATTATCAAGCAGGCAAGCCCGCTGACCGAGATTGCCATTTTCGTCCCCACCGCACCCCATCCCATGTCGGGCTTCCTCCTCCTTTCTCCTAGAAACGTCGCTCTGTCCATCGACGTCAGCGTAGAGGATGCCTTCAAATACCTAATCTCCGCCGGCGTGCTCCACCCCGGCGAAAAAGTCCCCTCCTCGGTACAAAAATAAATCCTTAACCTCTTTTGACTTTCGTCGAAGGAGATTAAGGATTTATTTTTTCTCTGTGTGCTCTATGCTCTCTGTGGTAAAAAAATCCTACAAACATTCCAAGTAAAAATTTAAATGTTTTTTACCACAGAGAGCACAGAACACACAGAGAAAAGGCTCTTCCTTTCCTGTTGTGTTTTTTGTGGGGAAAGGATATATTTTTTACTTTTGTGGAAACCTTAGTTGGAGTTACTTATTTATGGTGCGAATCAGCAAGCAGAACAGAATCCGCGCAAAATGCCCCAAAAGGCCTCGCCCCCCCATGCCAAAGACCGGCGCAAAAAAAGACAATCTCCCGGAAGGGTTCAAAGCAGCCCAAAACGCTCTTGATGGAGAGCTTGCACAAACCGTATTCATTAGCAAAATCAGATAGAGGAAACATGTCCAGACACCCCAGCTACGGCAAATCTAGCAAATCAGCCAAAAAGCGCAATGTCCTAAAGCGCTTTGAAAGAATCGACGTCCTTCGCACCCTCGGAAAATGGAAAGATGGGGAAAACACGAAAGCGACAGGCCTTCCTAAAACGCCTTCTGGTCAACAGGGCTAAAGACGGTCTAATGTCTCGCAAAAGACACACTGCTGATGCAGCAGTGTGTACCCTCTACAATACACAAAAAGACCTTCCTCTCTCTATTCGAAAATACAAGCGCGCCATCCTTTCACTTCTCAAGCACCTCAAGATCGCAACTGATGAGGTGATCGTCCACTTCGTCTCGGAAAAAAAGATAAGCGCTCTGCACCGTCAATTTTTTAACGACCCCACCCCAACCGATTGCATTAGCATTCCGATCGATGCACCGAACAGAAGCCCTTCGGGATATCGCGTGTTGGGAGAGGTGTTCGTATGCGCTAAGGCTGCAAAAACATATGCGGAAGAACAGAAAATCGCTTGGCGTCGCGAGCTTATGCGCTATGTCGTTCATGGACTATTGCATCTTATTGGATACGATGATATTAAATTAAAAGATCGCAAAAAAATGCAAAGCAAAGAGGAAGAGTGCTTACAGTTTTTAGAATCCCTGTTTTTAATTTAGCATGATCTCAACGACAGTCATTCTCGCTTTTGTTTTTCTTCTCAGCGCAAGCGCCCTTTCTGCTTTGGAAACGGCCCTGCAGCGCTTGGGAAGACTGCAAGCGGAAGAAGAGCTTAAAAAAGAAAAATCCCCCTTTTTCTTTAGGCGCGCCCTCTACTTTTTCTTCGGAAGGCAAATCTGGGAAGGACTTTTATTTTCTTTGAGCTTCACCAAACACCTCGTGCGCATCGCTTTTGTGTCCACAGCATTTTTTGTCGTGTTTTCGCGCACGGTGGACACGGATACCAGCTCACTGGGCCGCTTCGATTTGATACTGACCATTAAAATCGCGGCTATTTTGGCAATCTCTCTTATTTTCGATTTCCTGTTCAGCCTCGCCGGACACCTCAAAGCGCGTATCACCTTTCGCTTTCTCTCTCCTCTAACTTCCTTTATTCTCTTTCTGTGCATTCCGATCACTGCGCCCTTTTTCCGCATCCTAAAACTCTTTTTGCCCAAATATGGCAGGGAGAAAAAAACAACAGCGCAGTTTAAAATTCGCGATAAGGTTTTCGAACTGCTTCAAGAGACGGAATTAGGCGCCTATCTCGATTCCAACGAACAAAAATTAATTCTATCGGTAGTTTCCTTTAAGGAAAGAATTGCCAGGGAAGTCATGGTGCCGCGGATCAACCTCTTCAGCCTTTCTCACGATACCTCTTTGCGCGAAGCGGCGCAGAATTTCCTTAAAGAAGGATATAGCCGCATTCCCGTCTACAAGGAGAATGTGGACAATATCATTGGCGTCTTACTCTATAAGGACATTCTTAAAATCTACATAGAGACTGAAAAGAAGACCCAAGTGCTCGATCAGACAATCGATAAATTTGTAAAACCCGTGTTTTATACTCCCGAGACCAAAAAGATTTCTCAACTGCTCCAGGAATTTCGTAGCAAACAGATTCACTTGGCAATTATCGTAGACGAATGGGGAGGCACCGAGGGCATTGTAACTATCGAAGACATTTTAGAAGAACTCGTAGGTGAGATCGCCGACGAATACGACATTGACCAGCAAACTCTTTTTACCACTCTTCCCGCGGGCGGTTGGATCGTAGACGCCAAAATGTCTATCATAGACATTCAAGAAGAACTGGGAGTGAATATTCCCCAAAGCCCCGAATATGATACGATCGGCGGATACATCTTTCATCGGGCCGGAGCGATCCCCTCGAAGGGCTGGCGCATCCATCACGACGACTTTGATCTGGAAATATTAAGTTCAAGTGAGCGGGCCATCGAAAAAATTAAAATTATTCCTCACGAATAGAGGTAGTTGCAAATACCTCAACAGATTAGATAGGTTCTTGCAAAAGAAAATTCCTTGAGGCAGAATGGACAGCGGTAATTGCAAAAGCGCGGATTTTGGATCTCAAATTGGGTTTTTGCAATTACCTCGACACTTTATCCGGAGAAAGACATGCGACGTTCAATTTGCTATTGCGAACCCAATCTGGCATTAGCAGGAGAAATCACCACAAGAAAATTTTGTTACACTACCGCTTCGAATTTGCCCAAAGGCACGCGTTTGAAATTTGATCTTCTGACAACCGGCCGTGCTATGGATTGGGAAGTGCCCACTGTCAACCTTAAGGCCAAAGACAATATCATCTGGGCCGAATTGCCCAACAAAAAAATTCTCAATGCCAAAGAAATCAAAGAAGAAGATTCCTTTGCCCCCACTTTTGAATTTATCCTTCCTTCCGAAATTAAAGCCGGAGAAACCCTAATCATCTATTTGGGAAATCCGCAGAAGACAAAACACGACGAGGAAAAACGCGGAAACCGCGCTCAAACCCATATCCAACGCAGACGCCCCTTTTATCTCTATATCGACCCCAAAGGCAAGGGAGACTACCGCGAACCCGAGATTTTTTCTTTAGACGTGCGGGGAAACGCCCTTTCTTTTATCCGCATTATAGCTCCTTCCATTGTCGCAAAAAACAAGCGCTTTGACGTCATCATCCGTTTTGAAGACCACTTTGGCAACCTCACAAACAACGCTCCTGAGAATACCCTTATCGAGGTCAGCTATGAACACTTGCGGGAAAACCTCAACTGGAAATTATTCGTGCCCGAAACAGGTTTCATCAACGTTCCCAATCTCTATTTTAACGAACCGGGCATTTATAAACTCCAACTGCGCAACATGCAAACGGAGAATAAATACTTCTCAGCGCCCATAAAGTGCTTTGCCGACTTGGAGAAAAGTCTCTACTGGGGATTGCTGCATGGAGAATCCGAGCGCGTGGACTCCGCTGAAAATATTGAAGCCTGCTTGCGCCACTTCCGCGATGAGAAGAATATGCAATTCTTTGGGATTTCTTCTTTTGAAAGTAGCGAAGAGACTTCCAACGAGATCTGGAAATCCATCTCTACGCAAGTCGCCGAATTCAACGAAGACATGCGGTTTAACGCATTTTTAGGCTTTCAATGGTTTGGCGATGACCCTGAAGAGGGTTTAAGGCATATCATCTATGCTAAAGATAACAAGCCCCTCTTGCGCAAGAAAGACATGAAGTCCAATGCGTTGAAAAAAATCTACAAAAGCCACAATCCTAAAGAATTCTTATCCATTCCCTGTTTTACAATGGCAAAAGGCTTTGCCACCCCATTTTCGCAATTCGATCCCGACTATGAACGCGTCGTGGAGATTTACAACGCTTGGGGATGCTCGGAGTGCACGGCAAAAGAGGGAAATTTACGCCCTATCACCTCTTCGGAAAAGAAGGGAATATTTGAAACAGAAAAAGGCTCTATTCGACGCGCACTAAATCTCAATCATCGCTTTGGCTTTGTCGCAGGCGGCCTCGATGATCGCGGCAGCTACAGCAATCTTTTTGAAAGCGGCCAAGTGCAGTATTCGCCCGGACTTACAGCTGTGTTTGCTATCGAACAGACTCGAGAGGCCATCTTTAACGCACTCTACAATCGCGCTTGCTATGCTACAACAGGGGAGCGAATGATCCTCTCCTACTCCATTGCCAATGCACAAATGGGCGGCGAATTGAACACAAAGGCCAAACCGGGTCTTTTGTATAATCGGCATATTTCGGGATTTGCTGCCGGAACAACTCCCATTACGGAAATTTCTATTATCCGCAATGGACACCCTTTGCACGTCTTTCATCCTCAAACAACTCATTTTGAGTTTGCATTCGATGATGCCGAAGCCCTGCTTAAAACTCTCTTGCAATCGAATGACGAGCGCCCTGCGTTTGCCTATTATTATATTCGCGTTGTCCAAGAAAATGGCCATATAGCCTGGGGATCTCCCATTTGGATTGATCATCCCCTAACACAAGAAGCCTCTCCTTCTTCACAGACGACAACTAAGAAAACCAAAAAATCCTCCTCTAAGTAATAACCCAGCTTGCCCCCTATCTTGCCCGAGAGCTGAACGAAACGTACGAGACACGAGATTCTCTCCCAGCCAAGGTAATTCACCTTGGCTGGGAGAGAAGCGCAGTGGAGCGTGCGTTGCAGCCAGGTTCAACGCGCCCTTGCCCGTGCTCGATTTTTTTAATTTCGTGTTATATAGTGATTTAAAACAAGATTGAGAAAAATATGCAAGGAGGCTGCGAAAATTTTTTGTCTGGAGCGAGCGACCATTGTACGAGTACAAGGTGCGAGCGAAGATGAAAAATTTTCTGCAAAGCCGACGCAGGAGATTTTCTCAATATTGTTTTAAATTACTATACCATTGGCAAAAAATAAAGTCATATTTGACAAGAAGGCAGCATAAATTTTTGCGTCTAGAGCGAGCATTGCCGATGATATTAATGCGCAAAAAAAAATGCATGGTTTCTGTTGAAACCATGCACTTATGCAATCTACAAGAAACTAAAAACACTACGCTGGTAGCGTGGTAGCATAATTTCGTGCAAATCCAACAGTGAAGTTATGTTTTGGATAAATTGATAAAAACTGTTCAGCATGATACTGAGTAGGGTGCAGATCTGGACGAGCCTGTTGCTGAGCAGCGTTCATGCCAGCCCAAGCTGCACTTTGAGTCAGATAGTGCTGATTTAACAGCGCTTGTAGTTTATTTAAGAAGTCTTGTCGCAGAGCTGGGTCTAATGTAGCAAAACAATCATTAATAACCTGGCCATTCACATTTTGCATACTCATTAACTGAACAAGTTGTTCCATTTTAGCTTTATTTGTTGGAATTAGCTTAAACGTTTTAACAATCTCGTTGGCTGCACCAGGAGCTGGAGCGCACAGCGAATTAATACTGCTGTTCAATTCTTGAATACGCTGGTTAGCAAGGTATTTCTGATATTCCACTACAGTCAGCTTGGGCATATAACCTTTAGGGTTATTCAGCCATACGAGATTTCCTCCAGCACGACCTTTTAATTTGTCTTGTGTATCACTACTCAATGCCAAGAAAAACTTCTGAACAGTGTCTTTAGTAGTAATAATATCCGGGCTTTGTTGCAAATAACTCATTACTCGCATTTGTGTTATCGGATTTTCTATGCCTTTAAACATAGCAACTGCTGCAATAACTTGCTCATCACTAGGTTTGCCAGAAGCAAAAGTGTTTCTGACGAACTCCTCGTTATCTGCATCTCTTTGCTCAGGTGTTTGAGCAGTTAGAGGACTTGCAGAAAGTGCTGGACTCGTTGTAGTCGTTGTTGTTGTAGTTGTTGTAGTCTGTTGCGGTGCTGGGGTGGGTTGGGAAGAACGGCAGCAGAGGCAACGGAAAACACAACCAATGCACCAAAGACCGCACAGCCAATCTACAAATTGTGTCCAGCATCCTTTTTGTTGAGCAGGAGCAGGTTGTGCAGAAGCGATGGTGCTTTGAGGATTGGCAATGCCTGGTGTGTTGCCTTGTGCTACAGGTTTAACAACTGATGCGCCACTTGGATTTGGCGCGCCTGCTAGAGGTGTTGTTGGTTGTGTTAATGGTACGGACATATCTAATGCCTCCTTTTTAGGTTTAGAATTTCAAAACGCCACTCATATATGACGAATTTTTGAAAAAAGAATGTAAACTATAAACATGTAGGGAATATTAAGAAAGTTCAAAGTTAAAAATTTTGTAAGTTTCTTAAAGCCAAAGGTTTATTGAGCAACTTAATTAAAAAATTGATAAAATTGTATCAAATTTAAAAAAATAAGTTTCATTAAGTGTACTATTTACTAATTATGTAATTTATCTTTGATCGCCCTTGCCAGCCCGTAGACATAATAAAGCAAGAAGGGCATACTACAACGCATCGGAAGATGCGGCAAGGCCCTATGCAGGAAACCCCAAACTCAGGTTGCTAAAACAATGCAAAGAAAAATCGCTGCTTTAAGCTTAATCGTCCTCTTCCTTTTCTCTCAACAGAGTATCTCCTTAGAAAAAGGGGCCGTTTGCGCACAAAATATCAACAAATTGCACATTCTCTACTTGCTCAGAACGGGCGCTTTTGACAAATCCTTGGAGCTCTATCAGGAATATCATCAGAGCTTAGGAAGGCATGACTTCGAGGTCATACAGCAAATTGCCGCAATTATCTTGGATCAAGGCGTAAAGAGCCACGATCTGGAGATCCAACTGACGAGCATTTTTGGCTCGAAAATCGCAGGAATTTCCACTTCCATAGATGTTTTGGAGACTGCAATCATCAGCCCGCATCCACAGACACAGCTGGCGGCCATTCAATTGCTGGGAAGCATTCAAGACGATCATTGCGAAGAGCTGCTTACCAAAGCGATGTCTTCCGATTTTTTCTACACGCGCATGGAGGCTGCATTGCAGCTTGCGCTCAGAAAATCGCGCACTGCCGTGGGACAAATTGAATCCCTTATGTATAAAGTGCCTCCGGTTATGCGCTTTTTCTTTCCGCAGTTTTTTGCCTTAATTGGGACAAATGACGCCATCTGCATTTTGCGCGCCTTGATGAATGATGCTCATCACGCAACGCGCATTGAATCCATTTTAAACGCGGCGCGCTTTGGAAGAGATGATCTTCTGCCCCTGATTCGCAGCAAAGCCACGCATCTCAATGTTGCCGAACAAGAGGCTTGCGCCAGCGCGTTTGGCTTTCTCAAGGATTCCCAATCCCTGTCCCTCCTGCATAAACTCAGCGCTTCGCCCTCTGAAAATGTCAAATTAGCGGCTTTGCATTCTTTGCACCTCTTGGGCAACGAAAAAGCCAAGCAGGAAATTTCAACGCTAGCTAAAAATAAAAACCTCTTTGCCATCGCCTTGCTGGCTGATATTGCCGACTCCGAAGAGACGCTTGTCTCTTTGATGAATTCTCAAGACCTCCAGCTGCGCTTTAATGCCGCAGTGTCTCTTTTAAAGCGGCGCGATCCGCGATGCAAAAACGCTTTAAAAGAGTTTTTAATGCGAGATTCCAGAGATCTGGGATTCCAGCCGCAATTTTCCGTAGGAAACTCGCTCATGAGCTGGAAGGTCATTCCTTCCGCACTGCAGCATCAAAAGGAAGATGCCATGGATATATTAACCTTAACCCTCCATGTTAAGGAGTACTTGCTCAAAGAGTGCTTAGAACTTCCCCCCGATTGCTTTTTAGAGATCGCAAGCTACCTCTTCGCCGTAAGACAAAACGATCTGGTTCCGCTTCTCATCGCGCTTTTAGAAAATCTCAACACTCCCGAGGCGATCCACTTTTTAGAAAGCCATGCGCAGATGACAGGAGCGCCTTTAATTAGAATGTATTGCAATCTGGCTCTCTATCGCCTCAAACCCAAAGAAGCGCAAGAATCCGCTATTTTGCAGTGGATTTCGATGAAAAAAGAGACCGAAATGATCCGCTTCCGTCCCTTATTGCCAATCAATTCACGCGTCCAGGAAATCGAGAGGACATTTGACCTTACCCCAGAAGAGAATTCCCGCCTTCTCGTCGAGTCCTATCAAACCTTTGCCTTTAAACACGACAACAAAGGCATCGACATCCTCTTGGAAGGCCTTAAAACCGGACACCCCAAAAACCGCCCCGTCCTCGCAGGTCTTCTCATTCAAGCAATCCAGTAATTAACTCATGTTACGCAGGCGCTGATCGCGGCTGCGTAACATGAGTAATTGAGTTTGTGTACAATTGAGAGCTTGCTTATTCTGATTGCATGAGATCGCCTTTAAAAGAGTGCCTGCGGAATATCTATGGCTGCTTTTTCCAGCTTTTTGCCCTTTTTTTTCTCCCTATTTTCTTATATGGCCAATACGAAACGCTGGAAGAATTGAAAGAAGAAGAAATTCTTCCCATGGAAGAAGTCTTCACTGACGACATGGAGGTCGATCCGCCTTTTGACGTCTATACTCCGGCCGTCGAGCAGCCCCTGCCCGAAGAGCATCCTTTGGTCGTCAATTTGAAAAATCCCGTATTTGCGCATGGAGTGATTACGACAAGCGATGGCGGGGTGATTTCTTCTCCGGGAATACGCATCCAAGCGCAAAAAATGGAGTACACCAATAAAATCGAAAATGGCATCCGCGTTCAGACGATCAAAGCTGAAGGCGATTTGATGATGGAATATGGAGAGAGAATTTTCGTCGGCAGCCGATTGGAATACGACTTTCTCAATAGAACGGGAGTTCTTTGGGATGGCAAGACCTTTGTCGACATGTGGTTTTTGGGCGGGGATAAGATCGAATTGAAGGAAGATGGCACCTTTTACATTTTCAACGCGTTCATCACGACATGCGAAACACAGGACAACATGTGGGAAGTGCAGGCGAAAAATGTCAAAATCACCAAAGATCAACTCCTCTCGGCCAAAAATATTAGCTTCCGTTTCTTTAAAATCCCTCTTTTTTGGCTTCCTTCTTTTAAAAGCAACTTGAAGGTCTTTCAAGACCCTCCTATCCGCTATAAGATCATTTGGGATAAAGGACTTGGGCCCAGGCTCACGATGCGCTACCGCATCTTTTCCTGGGAGCACTTCAATCTGTTTTTCCGTCTGGATTACCGCTTGAGCCGCGGCCCGGGAAGCGCCATTGAAACAGAGTACTTTTCCCCTGATAACAGAACGACATTCGTAACCCGCAGCTACGGAGCTTATGACAAGGCCTTTCCAGACGAAAAAGGCTCCAAGCGCTATCGCCTACAAGGCCTATATCACAGCGAAAGCGCTGATGGGAAAACCGTCGCGCACTTAACTTATGACAAGCTCAGCGATACGCGTATGGTAGGCGATTACCGCAGCGAGGACTTTGAGATTAATACGCAAAGGCGCACCCATCTCGTCGTCACCCATGAGCGCGAAAACGCGCTTTTTAATTTTAGTTTTCAACCGCGCATCAACCGCTTTCAAAGCATCGATCAGGAACTGCCGTTCGTAAAGGTCGGCTTTAGGCCCTTTACTTTGGGAAATTCGCCCATTATTTCTTCCAATTACCTCTCAGCAGGATATCTCGATTATGTCTATGCAACGGACTTGAAAGAGCGCTTTGAAGAGCTCCACTTACAAACATCGACCAAAGCCATGCGCTTAGAGACGCACAATGAGCTGTATTCTCCCTTATCATTTGGATCCTTAACTGTCACCCCTTCCGCGGGAGTGATCGGGATTTTTTACAGCAATAACGCCCACCACAGCACAATAGGCCAAGGCATCCTATCCTATGGAGTGCGCGCGCAGACCTATCTCTTCCGCACCTATTCCACTTTGCGCCATACGGCACAGCCTTACGTCATCTACCAAGGATTGACGCGGCCCACCGCAGGGATTGACAATCACTTTTACTTCGACATTCACGATGGATATTTTCAACTCAATCAAGTAAAAATAGGCGTGCGCAACACGTTCTCGCGCTTTAAAGACTCTCCGCTATGTCCTAGCTTTTATCTCGATTTGTACACCTATGCCTACTTTGGTAAGCGCGCCTTTTCCCATGTGTTTCCCAAGTATTACCTCGACATCGCCTGGCTCCGCCCCCATTTTCTGATCAAGTCCTGCATTGCATGGAATCAGCAAGAACAGGTCTGGGACTTTACAAACATCATCACCGAATGGACGATCAACAGAAATTTGGCTTTTGCAGTAGAATTTAGACACAGGAGCAAATTTGACTGGAGGAAGGGCGATCACGAGAATTTTATCCTCGACGTAGCGCGCCCCATCGACGAGCTGGTCGAATCACCGCTCTCTGACGGGCGCGACACAGTTTTGGCGCGCATGTTTTTCCGCCTAACGCCGAAGTGGACATGTCAGCTGCAGATGCGCAATGGCTGGGGACGCAGAAACGAACCGCGATTCAACACAGGAAAAATCGATCTTTTCTACATGATCACTTGTAGCTGGAGGATACGCACATCCTACGAGCGCATGCCCAACGACAACCGCTTCACCGCCGCCATCTCTTTAGTCAAGTAATCGAAGAGGAGATGATTTTTCGACGCGAGGTGAGGAGTTCAAAATGGCAAGCGGGAAACAAGTCCCTAGTCGCGCTATCGCTTAGAATAACCAATAATTGACCCTCAACTAAATTAGAAGTCGAAGGCGACGCCGATGTTTATGGTTTGTAGCCAGTAGCGTTCTTGGTCTAGGTCTTCATGTCGTGGCTGTGCAGCGCCAGTGAAAAAATTCGTGTCGCGAGGGATTTGGCCTGAGTTTACGTTGCGGTCAATCTGTTTTCCAGGGCGTATGACTTTGTTCCACCAGAGAAAAGAGTAGCCCACCAGAAAGCGGAGGTGTTTGAGAGGCTCAAAACCAATGTGCGCTCCTGCCTCTGGTACAATACCGAAGACATTTTTGTGAAGCTCTACTTCGTTATTGGGTTGGACCAGTACCCCGCCATGGGCGTACTGTTTTCCAAACGCGGCGGAATTCCAAGTTGTAAATCCTGAAGTGGCGTACTTTTCTTGCGTTACACCTAGCCCGATCTTTCCAAATAGACCCAAAGACCACCATCTGTTAGCAATCTCAACGCGTGCCCCTACTTGGCCGCCGTAGAAGTTATTGGTCGTTTTAAAATCATCCTCATCTGAAAGCGTATCGGGAGCACTGACTGTAACGGTATTAAATGTTTGCGTGGTGCCGCCAAGACCCAATATATTGTTGTCTTGAACGGAAATTTTATCTTTCAAGCGCAAGTAGCGGAAACCAAAAAAGATATCGCCCCAAACAGTGCGTCTACAAGGGTGGTACCCAATATTGACCTCGCCGCCCCACACTTGTGTTTTAGCTCTTCCTATAGATGTTCCCGATAAAGTGCCAGGGCTGGATACCAACTCGGCATTCTCAGAGGAAGTTCTCACGTCAAAGAAGGGACGCGCGATAAGCGGATTGCCGCCACCATCGGAAGAAATTTTGAAATGCTTTGATTTCTCGAATATCCAAAAGGCGTCGATGTCAAAAGAAAAACTCCTGTTCTCGTTAGCATATGCACCCAGGGCTCCCCTTACCCCTTGCGCTCGCTCGAAGTTAATGCGCTTATCGCCATAGACGACTTTAGTGCCAGGCTGACCAATTGCTCCAGGAGGAGTATCTGTGGCAGGGGCAGAACTTGTGGTGATTAGAGGGGCATCGATTTTTTCATGTCTAGACCACGCTAAAACATAGTCGCCCTCGATCCAGAAAAACTCCTTGCACTTCCAATAATTCTTATTCGGATTCGCAGTATTGGATTGGGCTTGGGCATAGGCGAGATTCGGAGGAGCTGCAAAGATATCCTCGTTTGTCTCTTCTGCTAGGGCTATAATGCCCTCTGGAGCCATCAGGCTATCCGTGGAATTGAGATTTTCAGCCACTGGCTCGCCTTCAGCGACTTGTTGCTGCTGCTCTTGTTTTTCTTCGACGTGCTCTACTTTGACCTCTGTACTCTTCGGAGTGCGTTGTTTGAAGGCATGAAAGCCAAAAGGCACCCAATTTTGGGCATGCACGGTACTTAACCCGCCAATAATCGAAAGGGTCGTTAGGATTAGATTTCTCATACTTTTATACCTCAAACATTATCTGTCCGTATAATTATTTAATAACAAATTTTTATTTATAATGTAAACAATTATTTTAACAAGATAATTAAAACAGCTGTTTAAAAAACAGAAGAATTAATGTTATTAGGAATGAGAGAATTTCTTTTTGATCTCGCGCAAGAGGGGATCGATTTTTTTGCGCATGCTGCCCGGAATGCGATCGATAAAGAGAACGCCATTGATATGGTCGTTTTCATGCATTCTTACTCGGGCATTATACCCCTCGAACTCTTCGACGAAGGGTTTGCCGTAGACATCCTGGGCCTCCACCCGGATGCTATCGGGACGCTCTACCTCTAAGCGCAATTTGGGAAAGGAAAGACACCCCTCCACATCGATGAGCGTTTTTTCTCCAGGAGCGGAGAGTTTGGGGTTAATATAGGCCCTGGGCTCGGAAAGCATCCACTTTTCCTCCTCGGTATAGATATAGCTGCGGCAGACAAAGAGCCTGATGGCATGGCCAATTTGCGGAGCGGCCAGACCTATCCCATCGCTTTTATCCATCGTCTCAATCATATCGCTCACAAGCTGGCGGAGTTCATCGGTGAACTCCGTCACCGGTGCGCAGTGCTTCCTTAAAATGGGATTCCCGTAATAGCGAATTTTAAGCAACATTATTAACCTGAGTTTTGGGTTGCTTGCATAGAGCCTTGCCGCATCTTTCGAGTGCTTTTGATTTTTTTGCCAAGTCCATAGGTGCTTTCAGCTATAAAACCCAAAACTCAGGTTATTATGGGGTCGTTTCTTCAATATTGGGAAGGACATGTTTGGAGCTGTTACGGCTCATGGAGCTTGTCCACAGGGAGAGAATCACGCAAGAGATCATAAAGATCACAGCCAGGTAGGCGGTAAATTTCTTGAGCACTTCCGCAGTAGAGGTCCCAAAAAGCGATTCTCCTGGGTCTCCTCCAAATGAGGCCCCCAGTCCAAGGCTTTTGCTCTCTTGTACCAGGATGACCAGGCACAAAACGCCGCAGAGGCAAAGAAACAGAAATAACACGAGATAAAAAATAAAGGACATAAGCTCTACTCAATAATTTATTATATTGGCAAATAAGGCCGCATCCAGCGATGCCCCACCTACCAATACGCCATCGATGTCCGGCTCCTTCATCAAACTTGCAATATTATCAGCATTTACGGAACCGCCGTACAGCAAGCATATCTCTTTAGCCACTTTTTGCCCACAGCTTTGTTCAATAAAGCGGCGTATTGCATGCAATACATCCTGTGCCATGGAGGGAGTAGCACTTTTACCCGTGCCGATGGCCCAGATGGGCTCATAGGCGATGATCATCTCAGAGATAGCCTGTGCATTAAGACCGCTCAGACACTCTTCCATTTGAATCGACAAGATCCGCTGGGTTACATTTTCTTCTCTTTCCACTAAGTTTTCCCCGATGCATAAGACGGGGCTTAAGCCCTCTGCAAAGGTGCGATGAATCTTTCGATTGATAAAGGCGTTTGTCTCGCTAAAATGCTGTCTTCTTTCGGAGTGGCCGAGGATGACAAATTGCGCCCCCGCTTCTCTCAGCATGCGCGCGGAGACCTCTCCAGTAAAGGCCCCCTCCTCGCAATCGTGCATATTTTGCGCTCCAATAGCAAAACGCATTCCCCGTGCAGCCTGGGAAGCCGGCTCAATGGCGGTAAAGGGAACGGCCAGAAAAATTCTGCGCTCCGCCTGGGTTACAGCTAAAGAGAGATCGCGTATAAAGGCGCGGGCTTCCGCCCCCGTCTTATACATTTTCCAATTTCCAATTATCAATGGAATACGTGACATAAGACTTATATTATTCAATAATGCTAATATCTGTTAAGATCAAAGCGATCAAAGGCATGCAGCAGTCTATAAAACAAGAAATTTTCACGGTCACTCAATTAAGCCTGCTACTCAAGCAGCACGTCGAAAGGCTATTTCCCGCGGTCGCTGTGCAGGGGGAAGTGAGCAATTTAAAGGAACAGGCATCAGGACACCTCTATTTTACTTTAAAAGACGCTGAGTCGCAAGTTTCCGCGGTCCTTTTTAAAGGCAACACGCGCGCGCTTGCCAAATTGCCGAAAAATGGGGATCAGGTCATCGTCAAGGGAGAGATGAATGTTTACCCTCCTCGCGGCTACTATCAAATCATCGTGCGCGAACTCAATTATGCGGGTGTGGGCGCCCTTTTGCTCAAGCTGCATGAGATGAAACTTCTGCTGCAAGAGCGCGGCTGGTTTAGCAAAGCGCATAAAAAAACACTGCCTAAATATCCTAAGACGCTCGGCGTCGTGACTTCTCCCACGGGCTCTGTGATCCAAGACATTCTGCATATTTTGACACGCCGCTTAAACGGGTTTCACTTAATCCTCAACCCCGTCAAAGTGCAAGGCGAAGGAGCTGCAGAAGAGATCGCGTCTGCCATCCGCCAATTCAACCAATTCCAACTCGCCGATGTGCTGATCGTAGGGCGCGGAGGAGGCAGTCTCGAAGACCTTTGGGCATTTAACGAAGAAAAAGTCGCAGCGGCGATTTTTCATTCCCAAATTCCCATCATCTCAGCAGTGGGCCACGAAACAGATTATTGCATTGCGGACTTTGTCGCCGACGTGCGCGCTCCGACGCCCTCTGCCGCCGCGGAAATCGCCACAACCGAAAAAGCGCATCAACTGCACGTCCTTTCGCAAACGCTTGCGCGATTAAACACTACTCTCAAAACCGCGGTGCATCACAATAAAAAGCAATTGGACCAACTCAAGCGCCATCCCTATCTCTCTTCGCCTTACGCCCTGCTTTCCTCGCATCTGCAGCGCATGGATGACCTAACGGCGGATGTCGAGGAATCGATGCTTCGACAACGGCAAGAAAAAAGAACTCAGCTCCACAGCCTGGAAAAGCAAATCCGCCTTCTCAATCCTAAAAACCAGCTGGTTGCCGTGCGCCAAAAAATGCAGAGCTGCCATAAAAAATTAGATCCGCTCTTTTATAACTTTCTTGCAGCAAAAAAAGAGAAGCTCTCACAGTGCGTTGCTCATTTAAAAGCTATCGATCCTAAAAACTTATTAGCAAAGGGATACTCTCTTCTCTTTCGAGAAAATGCTCTTGTTATATCTGTACATGAGCTTAAAAATCAAGATGAGCTATGTGCCATTTTCCACGATGGCAAAGCCCTCCTTAACGTTTTGGAAGTGAAACAGGAACCCTGATGTCTGCTATCCCAACATGCACTAGTTTTGAACGCATTAAGCCTGGCGATTTGGTGTTTTATACAAAATGCCCAAAGAGATTAGCAGTCAAATTAGTTCCGGGACCTCTAGGGGTATTCCGAATGCAGAACAGCGAAAAAAAAATATCGCTCTTATTAGAAAATCTTTAGATCCTCTTCTGGAAAAAGTGGATTCCCTGGCTTGTCAGCATAGTCTTTCTTTTACTCCCGGTCGCCTTTTATCTGAATTTGAAAAGAGACGCTACCCTCTTTGCTCTCTAGTTGTTCAAAAACAAGGGTTACCTAAAAAAACTTTTTCAGCCGTCATATTTATTTTGTCTTCGGGTCTTATGGCCGCCTCTTATAAGTCTCAGTACGCAATGAGACCATCCTGTATAGCTCTTATCTGTTTTCTCTATGGATTAGCCAGGTGGAATAGGCAGTAGTTTCAGAAAAATAGCTTTTGCGTTATGCTTTAGAGGTAATTGTTTAACCGCAGAGCGCCCATGACGCAAGAGACGGAAATGACTTTTGAGGCTGCTTATGCGCGCCTTGAAGAAATCCTCGAAAAGATGAACTCGGGGAAGGCCTCTTTAGAGGAATCCCTTCAGCTCTACGAAGAGGCAGACCGCCTCATCCAATGGTGCAATAAGCGATTGAGCGATGCGGAAAAGAGAATTGAGATCTTGGTAAAAAATCGAGAGGGCGAACTGATGCTGGATGACCAAGGGCGTCCCATCAGACAGGAATTTGCCGCTGCCGTTCACTCTCCTCTCAATCGGTAAGTTCATGAATGGCCTCTCTTCTATCGCCTCTCCCGATGTCCTAAAGAACTACACTCTTGAGGAGCTGCAAATGCTCGCCCAGGAAATCCGGCAAAAGATCATCGACGTCTTGTCGATCAATGGAGGGCACCTCGCTTCCAATTTGGGGACTGTGGAATTGACGCTGGCACTGCACAAAGTCTTTGACTCCCCTGAGGATAAGTTTATTTTTGATGTCAGCCACCAAACCTACGCGCACAAGCTACTCACAGGAAGACAGCCCAAATTCGATCGCATCCGCCAATTCAAAGGACTCTGCGGCTTTGCCCATCCTAAGGAATCACCGCACGATCATTTTTTTGCTGGACATGCAGGAACTGCGCTTTCTCTTGCTTTAGGCGTAGCTAAAAATCGCGATCTGACCAAGCGCAGCGAGTACATCATTCCCGTCTTGGGCGATGCGAGCCTCACGTGCGGATTGACTCTAGAGGCGCTCAATAATGTGCCCAAAGAGTTAAAGCGCTTCATCGTCGTTTTAAACGATAACCGCATGTCTATTTCGCAAAATGTCGGAGCAATGACGCACATTTTGAGCCGCTTTATCAACAATCCCAAATCCAACAAAATCTACCAGGAGATCGAACATCTGCTCTCTAAAATTCCGGGATACGGCGCAGCGCTTGCCAAACACGGCGTGCGCATTAAGGAATCGATTAAAAATCTCGTCAGCACGGCTCCCTTTTTCGAGCAATTCAACCTCTCCTATGTCGGCCCAGTCGACGGCCACGATATCGAAAAGCTCGTCCACGTAATGGAAGAATTAAAAGAGGGAAATCGCCCCGTTCTCTTGCATGTCTTGACCTTGAAGGGCAAGGGAATGGAGCTTGCCACTGCAAATCCCATCTCCTACCATGGCTGCAAGCCCTTTGATAAAAGCACAGGCAAATTCCTCCCCTCTCCCAGCAAGCCGACTTTCCCCTCCATTTTTGGAAGGCATATCCTTAAAATGGCCGAAAACGATCCGAGCCTTGTCGCCATCACGCCCGCCATGCCCGCCGGCTCGTGTTTGGAAGATTTTATGAACGCCTTTCCCGAACGCTGCCTTGATGTGGGAATAGCGGAGGGGCACGCGGTGACCTTTTGCGGAGGGATCGCCTACGGGAAAAAGATGAAGGTCGTCTGCTCGATTTACTCTACTTTTTTCCATCGCGCGTTTGACAATCTGTTTCAAGATGTCTGTCTTCAAGAGCTTCCCGTCATCTTCGCTGTAGACCGCGGCGGCATTTCCGGGCCCGACGGCTCGACGCATCACGGCATTTACGATATCGCTTTTCTCAACGCCATGCCCAACATGGTCATCTGCCAGCCGCGCGATGGCCACGTGTTGAAAGAGCTGTTAGAGAGCGCCTTTCACTGGCAAAGACCAACCGCCATCCGCTATCCCAATATGGCAACGGAAGAAAGGGAGGCGCCTTTGCTCAAGCGCGAAATGGGAACCGGGGAAATCTTAGCTCAAGGAAAGGATCTCGTAATCATTGCCTTGGGCCACATGTGCCAGACAGCTCTAAAGGTGCGCGAGCAACTGCTCGTGCTTGGAATTGAAGCCACTGTCATCGATCCCGTTTTTGTCAAACCCTTGGATAGCGATCTGTTTTGCTCCATTCTCTCTTCGCACAAATACGCCGTTACGATCGAGGAGCACTCCCTAAATGGCGGTTTAGGCTCCATCTTTAATTCCTTTTTAATGCGTAATAAATTTACGGGGATCTCCGTATTGAATTTTGGCATTCCCGACACCTTCTTAGAGCATGGATCGCATAAAGAACTCACACAAGAAATCACCTTACATCCCGAAGGCATCACCGCTCACATTGTGAGTGAATTTAGTTTCCTTAAAGAATCCCCCTATATCCAGACAACGCCATGATTATAGCTCTCTTTCCCAATACCAGCAGAAAACAGTCCAAAAATCTCGCCACTGGCATTCGCGAATTTCTCAGCTCGCAAAACGTCACCGTCGTCGCTGAAGACGAGGAATCCGCTCTTATTGGGGCTAAGCCTCTCTCTTCCGTAAATCCGCAAGACATCGATTTTATGATTTCCATGGGAGGCGATGGCACTATCCTGCGCCTGGCGCACAAGTATGAAGATTGGAATATTCCCATCCTCGGTATCAACTTGGGCCACTTGGGATTTATGGCGGATGTCCCCATCGCGGACATTTACCCTTCTCTGCAAGACCTCATTAACGGCGCCTATAAGATCCACGAACGCGTTAGGATCCAGGGAGATTCCGCACAAGGCGATCGCTGCTTTGCCGTCAACGACATCGTCATCCACCGCGGAAAAAATCCAAGCCTCGTAGAGCTAGCCATCCATATCGATGGACTCTATCTCAACACCTTTGAAGCGGACGGCATCATTATTGCCACTCCCAATGGTTCCACAGCCTACTCACTAGCAGCTGGCGGACCCATCCTCGGCCCCGATCTCGAAGCCGTCGCTCTCACCCCGATTTCTCCGCACACGATTTCCAATCGCCCCATCGTTCTCTCCGCAGAGCACGAAATTCAAATCCAATACCTTAGCGAATACGATCCCGTCGAAGTCCGCGCAGACGGCATCACCCACCACGAAATGCAGACAGGCGATGTTTTCCGCATCTCACGTTCAGACAAAAATTTCAAACTGGTCAACTTATTGCGTCGCGACTACTACTCAACGCTGCGCACCAAGCTTGGCTGGGCCGGCAAACTGCGTTAATGCCACTAGCTCTTTCATAACTAACGCGATGTGCGAGTTTTCCGAAGCGGAAAACTCGCACATCGCGTGTATTAACCCAACTTGCCCCCTTTCCTCCCTTAGGCGCGTACGTGAGACGGGTAAGATGGGCGTTAGGCCGATTTATGCAACAAGGCCGATAAGATGCAAGATTCGTGAGAATAGGGGGCAAGTTGAGTTATTACTCGAATGAAACCAAAATGGAATTTATAGGGTGTCTTGTTTTTACATAATGCCATATGTGATTCCAGTCATAATTTTTATTACACACTGCAATATCAGCCTCAATGTGTTTATTAAGTTTTTTAAACCAAATTAATAACGATCTACTTGATTTGTCATTTATTCTTAATCTATCCAATAGATCTTCAATCTGCTTTGTGTTATTTTGTAATCTAGCTAGAGCATTAGAATAAGTGTCGTCTGCATCTATAATAGCCTTGTCTAAATTTGCAGCCAATTCCTTAACTTTTTTTGCTTGAGGGATCAACGTGTTAAAAAACTCCACCTGTTTGTCGAATTCTTCCACAGCGAGATTAGGCTCTTCAAATTCCACCCGATCCGGTTGATAGAGATTTCCCGAGTTATACTTAAACCCACCTGAAATACCATTTGAATTAATTGACATATTATCTCTCTAAAATTAGTAAACATGTATCCAATGCAGTTATAGACCTGTACAGCAAGAAGAAGGGATCGAAGATCTCTTTTGGAGGCTGTGGAACTAAGGACATAGCGTTTTAAAAGAGAGCATTTTGAAGGAATGCAGATTTTATGGAAAGTGAAAATCTTACATTGTTAAGTAAAAAAATGCTCAAGGGCTGTACGCAGCTTTACGTGCCGCTGCAGCGCGGAGCGAACCGTGATGATTTTACTTAAAATAGTTTCTAAAGAAACGACAGTGCCTTTCGCTTTCTCTTGCAGCTGCTGGATAGCATCGAGATGAAAGAGGCATTCCGGCGCTATTTTCTCCTTAACGAGTAAGAGATCGCGATACCAGGCGAGGATCTCTTCCAAAAGTGCATCGGTGGTAAGAGTTTCTTCTTCCAGGCTCTTTTCCCATGCTTCACAGATAGAAAACAAGCGAGGGTAATCGCTAGGAAGCGAAAGGGAGACGAATTCTTGGACTAGAGCGTGATGTGTGTCCCCAGCACTGTTTGCCAAATGAGAGGCCTTGTCAAAAGAGCCATGGGACAAGAAGGCGATGCGCTCGGCCTCCTTTTTTTCTTTATGCCAATGCTCTTGTGCATACTGGGCGATCTCTTTATCGGCGATGGGGAAGAAAGCGACTTTGCGCAAGCGGGAGACGATGGTTGGAAGAAGGGATTCGGGCTGCGAGGTGAGCAAGATGAAATAGGTGTGCTCGGCGGGCTCTTCCAATGTCTTGAGAAGGGCATTGCCGCTTGCGGGGAGCATCTGGTGCGCATCGTGGATGATAAAGAATTTTGCAGGGGCTTCAAAGGGCGGCAGGGCTGCTTCGCTAATCAGCGCACGGATGGACTCTATAGGATGCACCCCTCCTTTGCCCTCTGGGCGCAGGCGGTGCAGGTCGGGATGGTTTCCGCTTAAGAGTTTGGCCTGAGAAGAGGAGCCCATCAGAGATTGAACCATATGCAGCGCGCAGAGCGACTTGCCCACTCCGTCGGGTCCGCAAAATAATAGTGCGTAGGGTACGGCTTTGCACTCTATGAGGCGCTGAAGTGCCGTTTTGGCGGCCTTATTGCCTAGTAATTCCGAGAAGCTCATCGATTTTCTTCTTTGCGCGTTCAAATACTTTTTCAGGGGGAAGCGTCGCGTCGATCATAAAAAAGCGACGGGGCTCTTTCCGCGCAATCTGGCGGAAGGCATTGCGTATCTTTTTGTGAAAGAGGAGATCTTCCGATTCAATGCGGTCTTTGCGCCCTCGCTGTTTAACGGTGCGGGCAAAGCCCACTTCGGGATCGAGGTCGAGATAAATGGTCAAGTCGGGATCGAGGTCATCGCAGGCGAAGTCGAGGAGTTTGCGCAGCCAGGAAGTATCGAAGCCGCGCGCGCTTCCCTGGTAGGCCAAGGTGGAATCGTTGTAGCGATCGCATAGCACGATGTGCTGCTTTTCTAAGGCGGGGCGTATGCACTCGTCTACGTGCTGGGCGCGGTCGGCGAGAAAAAGGAATAGCTCGCAGCGCGCGAACATAGGGGTTTTCTGTTTAGCAAGCAAGAGCTGGCGGATTTCCGCGCCGATGAAAGTGCCACCCGGTGCGCGCGTCTGCAGGACGCGTAGCCCCTCTTGCACGAGATAGTAGTAGATCTTCTCGATAAGAGTGGTCTTGCCTGCGCCGTCGCCGCCTTCAAAAGTGATAAACTGAGCTCTAGCTCTTTTCTGCTGCTGCATTTACCGATTCGATGCTCTCAATGCGCTGGATGCCGACGAGATGGTCTCCCTCGTGCAAGGTGACCAGGCGCACACCTTGCGTGGTGCGGCCCATGACCCTGACGTCTTTCATATTAATGCGCAGAGTCTGCCCGGTATTGGACATCATCACTACGCTATCTTTATCGGTGACGGAAATCGCTCCGACAAGCGGGCCGTTGCGATCGCTGGTGATAATCGATCTGACCCCTACGCCACCGCGATGGGTCTGCCGGAAATCTTCCACTTTAGAGCGCTTTCCAAAGCCGCGATCGCAAACCAGGAGTAGGCTTTGGTCCGGAGTGACGACCTCGCAAGAGACGACGGCATCTTTTTCGTTGCGAAGCGAAACGCCACGCACACCGCGCGCCACTCTACCCACGTGTCTCACCTGCGCTTGATCAAAGCGCACGGCCATGCCGTTTTTAGTAAAGAGCATGATCTGCTGAGCTTCTTTACAGATACGCGCTGCGATCACCTCGTCTCCCTCGTCAATATTGATGGCAAAGACGCCTTTGCGCCGAGGCGAGCTGAAGGCGGAGATCTCCGTTTTCTTCACGACGCCGCGCCGCGTGGCGAGCAAAATGTAGGTAGCCTCTTCGAAATTCTTCACGCGCAAAACTGTGGCGATCTTTTCATCGGCGCGGATGTCTTCCAGGAGATTGATGAGCGGTTTGCCCTTAGAGCGCCGGCTGGACTCGGGAATTTCCCAAGCCTTGAGCCAATAGCATCTGCCGAAATTGGTGAAAATCAGCAAGTAATCATGGGTGGAGACGACATAAATGTCTTTGAGGACATCGGTCTCTTTTTTCATCTCCATGCCAATAACACCCTGGCCGCCTCGGCGCTGTTCGCGGAAGGCGTCCGCCGGCATGCGCTTGATGTAGTCGTCTTCGGAGATGGTGATGATAACCTGCTGATCGGGAATGAGGTCTTCGATGTTAAACTCCCCTTCAGCGGCGATAATTTTTGTCTTGCGATCAGAGACGTAGTGTTTTTTCAACTCTAAAAGCTCGTCTTTGATGATGCCGCGCACGAGCGTCTCGCTTGCGAGGATAGCGCGGTAATGCGCGATCTTTTCCACTAAGTCTTGATACTCTTTTTCAATCTTTTCCCTCTCCAAGCCAGTCAATTGGTAGAGGCGCAGATCAAGCACGGCGTTGGCCTGCCTGTCGCTCAAGCTATAGACGGCAATCAATTCCGTTTTGGCAGCATCGCGGTTGGCCGCAGCGCGGATCAGCTTGACGACAGCGTCGAGATGATCGAGAGCTTTGAGGTAGCCTTCCAAGATATGCGCGCGCGCTTCTGCCTTTGCCAGCTCAAAGCGCGTCCTGCGCCGCACGACCTCGATGCGATGCTCGATCCACGCCGAGAAAAAGTGCTTGATGTTCATCGTGCGCGGCAGGCCCTTGTCCAAGGCGAGCATATTGCAGCCGAATGTCACTTGAAGATCGGTGAATTTGTAGAGCTGATTGATGGTGACATCGGGAATCTCATTGCGTTTAAGTTCTAGGACGATGCGCATGCCTTGTTTGTCCGATTCGTCTCTTAAGTCGGATATGCCTGGAATGGTCTTGATGTTGACGAGCTCAGCGATCTTTTGAATGAGATCTGATTTGCCGACATTGTAAGGAATTTCATCGATGACTATGCGCTGACGGTCAGGGCCATCCATGTCCTCGATGTGCAAAACGCCGCGCAGTGTAATCTTTCCCCGTCCTGTGTGATACGCCTCTTTGATGCCGCGGAAACCGCAGATGATCCCCCCCGTGGGAAAATCGGGAGCGGGCATCACTTCCATAATCTGATCGATCGTGGCCTGAGGATTGTCGATCACGAGCAGAGTGGTTTGGATGATCTCCTGTAAATTGTGGGGGGGAATGTTGGTGGCCATACCCACCGCGATTCCGGATGATCCATTGGCGAGTAGATTGGGAAATTTCGCAGGAAAGACGACAGGCTCATTCTTCGTCTCGTCATAGTTGGGAATAAAGTCGACAGTGTCTTTGTCGAGGTCTTCCATTAAAGCGGTAGAAGCATGCGTCATGCGCGCTTCCGTATAGCGCATGGCAGCGGCCCCATCCCCGTCGATCGATCCAAAGTTTCCCTGTCCGTCTACCAACCTGTAGCGCATTGCCCAAGGCTGCGCCATGCGCACAAGGGTGGGATAAATAACCGTTTCCCCGTGAGGGTGGAAATCTCCCGAAGTGTCGCCGCAAATCTTCGCGCATTTCCTATGCTTGGATTGAGGTCCCAAATTGAGCTGACGCATCGCAAAGAGAATGCGCCTTTGAGAGGGCTTTAGTCCATCTCGCACATCGGGAAGAGCGCGGGAAATAATGACAGACATGGAATAGCGAAGGTAGCTCTCCTTGACCTCTTCTTCTACGTTGCGCGGGATAATGATTTCATTTTCTGTATAGGACATAGCGTCTTAAACCTTTTAAATATCTAAATTTTTAACGAACAGAGCGAATCGCTCGATAAACGCGCGGCGTGGCGCTACCTCTTCGCCCATGAGCATGGTAAACATGTGATCCGCGGCAACGGCATCGGGAATCGTCACGCGATAAAATGTCCGCGTCGCAGGGTCCATAGTTGTGTCCCAAAGCTGATCGGCGTTCATCTCGCCCAATCCTTTATAGCGCTGGATTTCGATGCCCTTGCGGCCGTTAGTACGGAAAAAGTCGAGGACCTCTTTTAACGTATGCATCGGCTGCGCGTGCCCTTCTTCATCTACGATATCGAAGATCTTGCCATCGGCGATGAGAAATTGATCGAGGATGAGGTTAAAGGCCGCCAAGCGCAATTTCAGTTCGTTAAGGGCTTTTTCCTCATACAATTCCATAAAAGGCAAACTTTTGGCGCGGAAACTGCGCATCTCTTCGGTCTGCTCGGCCTCAGGAATCGCGGCAAGCGTCTCCGCATGCCGCTGTCTTTGCAGCTCTTCATCTTCGGCTTTGGCTTGAGTAAATTCAGCTTCAGAGTAGAGAAAGCGCGGCTCGTCTCCCACTTTGATCTGAAAGCGCGGCAGGATGCCTTCCTCATTTTTGGAGCTTAGGAATTCGCGGAAAGCAATGCCCTTGCGCTCGATGGAAGAGATGAGATGCTCGACATCGCGGATCGCTTTAATCAACTCAGCGAGCTCTTCTTTGCTTAAGCCCTCGTTATGGCCCACGCGTTTGACGCTGACATCGCTTGTTCCCAAATTGATCAGGTAGTCGTCCATCTCTTTTTCGGAGTGGATATAGCGGCTCACCTTTTTCCTCGAGACTCTGTACAAGGGAGGCTGAGCAATATAAACAAAGTTGTTCTCGATGAGCGCGGGCATGTGCCTGTAGAAGAAGGTCAATAGAAGCGTGCGGATATGCGATCCGTCCACGTCCGCGTCGGTCATAATGATGATCTTGTGGTAGCGCAGCTTTTCCAAATTAAAGTTGTCTTGGCCCACTCCGCATCCAAAGGCAGCGATCATCGCTCCCACTTCCTGGTTCTGCAAGATCTTTTCCAACCGCGCTTTTTCTACGTTGAGAATTTTACCGCGGATGGGCAGGATCGCCTGGAACCTGCGGTCGCGCCCTGTTTTTGCAGAGCCGCCCGCGGAATCCCCTTCCACGATATAGATTTCGCACAGAGCCGGATCTTTTTCTTGGCAATCGGTTAGCTTTCCCGGAAGCCGAGCGCTGTCGAGCGCTGTTTTGCGCAGCGTCAATTCGCGCGCCTTTCTCGCCGCATCGCGCGCCTGCGCGGCTAAAATCGCCTTCTCGGAGATAATGCGGGCAATGACTGGATTCTCATTCAAAAAAGTGGTAAGTTCTTCGCCGACAATTTGCTGCACGACCGATGCCACGTCGCTATTTCCCAAGCGCTGCTTGGTCTGACCCTCGAATTGCGGATTAGGGACTTTTACGGAAATCACCGCAGTGAGCCCCTCGCGCATATCGTCGCCGGAAATGGAGATCTTATCGCTCTTTAAAAAATTGTGCTGCTTGATGTATTGGTTAAGCACGCGCGTATGCGCCGTGTTAAAGCCCGTCACATGCGTTCCACCCTGTCTTGTCGCGATATTATTGACATAGGAATAGACGTTTTCCTGATAGGTCTCGTTCCATTGCATAGCGACTTCAAATTCAATCGGCCCATCTGTAGATTCTTTGGATCCGAAGATATAAATCGGCTTGGGGAATAAAGGAGTTTTATTTTCATTGAGGTATTCGACAAACGACTTCACCCCACCTTCGTAGCAAAAGCTCACTTCTTGCGGGACAGCGTCGCGCTCGTCGCGAAAATTGATTTTAAGCCCGCGGTTTAAAAAGGCCAGCTCTCTGAAGCGCTTGAGAAGGATATCGTAGCTAAAAACTGTCTCTGTAAAGATGGAATCATCAGGAAAGAAAGTGATTTTCGTGCCGTGCTTTTGCGAAGTTCCGATCTCTTTTAAAGGGTGCGTTGGCTTACCTTTGCCAAAAGTCATGTCGTACACACTGCCGTTTTGATACACTTCGACGTGCAGTTTTTTGGAAAGCGCGTTGACGCAGGAGACGCCCACGCCGTGCAAGCCGCCCGATACCTTGTACGTATTCTTGTCGAACTTGCCCCCCGCGTGCAGGATCGTCATGACCACTTCTAGCGCCGAGACCTCGCGCCCTTGCTTGAGCGATTCCTTTTCGTGCTTGCCCACTGGAATGCCGCGGCCATCGTCTTCCACTGTGACGGAATTATCTTTATGTAGTGTAATCGTAATTTCCTTGCAGTATCCCGCTAACGCTTCGTCGACGCTATTATCGACAACCTCATAGACGAGCTGATGCAGACCGCCTACCTGCGTATCGCCAATATACATGCCCGGACGCTCGCGCACAGCCTGAAGCCCTTCCAGGACTGTAATCGAACTCGCATCATACTGCTGTTTGTCTTGCTTGGTCATCGTCGTCATACCTTTTAACTCTTTTTGTACTTTTCAGTAGGTATTAGCCCATCCGAAAATAAATATTTTTAATTTCAACTGCGGGAAACCTCTTGCGCAAGCAGTCGAGCAATCGCACGCGTTCATGCTGAGAAAGCAAGCTGTATAGCGTGGAATTATTTACTTTAACTGTTAAAATTCCCTTTTCAAATGAGACGGGTCTTGTCATCGGGGCCAGTTTCTCCCCTATAATCTCAAACCAGGAGGCTATGATTAAATCGGGGCGATCGCGGTGCAAGGAGCTAATGTGATCTAAAACCTTGGGAAGCAAATCCTTGATCTGCTTGTTTGTCGTTTCGCATTGTCCCCGTTTTCGAGTCATTGCCAGCCCCATCACGCACTATATTTAAGCATACTCAAAATGGCAATACTATTTAACACATTTTAACACAAAAACGCGCTTAACCCAATTGCGATTAAAAAATAAATAGACATTGATAAAAAATCATTAAATGCCGTGACAATCGGCCCCGATGCAACGGCCGGATCGACGCCGATGCGGGCAAAAAATAAAGGGGAAAAAACGCCCAGCACAGTACCTCCCAAGCACGCCCCCATCAGCCCAATTCCGACGATGAGACCCACGGCGATCGGACTGACCCCCGCACTCGACACGCCGACAAAGTCGAGCATGTAAACCAAAAGTCCGCATAAAATCCCGAAAACCGTCCCTATCATTAAACCAATTAATAATTCCTTCACAATGGCCTCAGCGCGGTTGCTGGCGGAAAGCACGCCAATGGCCATGCTACGCATCAAAATAGTGCTGCATTGAATGCCGATATTTCCCGACATCCCGGTAATCAAGGGCACGAAAAACAATACGAATGTCAAAGCTCCCTTTTCATAGCTTTGCAAAGAAGACATGATTCCGACGTTGATCAGCCCGGCAAATAGGGTGACGATCAGCCAAGGGGCCCGGGCTAGAAAACGCTTTAACAAAGGTTCGCATTCGCTCACCTTTTCCGCCGTCCCTGCCATATTTCCAATCGTTTCGTCCGCGATGTCTTCCATCGCGTCGAGGACATCCTCGTAAGTAATGACGCCAAGAAGGCGCGTATCCGCATCGACGACAGCCAGGGCGGGAATCTTGTAGCGCTCGACGATCTCCACCACTTCCTCCCGCGCGGTATCTGCCAAAACGGTGTGCAAAACGGGCTTCATCACCTGCTTTAAGGGAAGATGATGGGGATTGACGATGAAATTGCGCGCGGGGATATAGCCTTGCAATTCAAAAATTTGATTTACGACAAAAATGTGGCGCGTAAGATCAATTCCCGGGCGGTCTCTAATGTAGGCAGCTGCCTCTCCGATGGTCACGTCCATCGTGAAAGCAAAAAATTCATTTGTCATCAAGCGCCCGGCCGTATTGCGCTGATGTTTTTTAATTTCTTTAATGCGCAAGGCTTTGCTGGCATCGAGCATCTCGATAACCTTGCGGAAGCGCCTTTCGGAAATATCTTCCAGCACCTCTACCGCTTCATCTGAGGGCATGTGGTTAATGAGTTTTTTCAACTCCTCATCGCTAATGTGTCGAAATACGGATACGCGCGTGCAGCTGTCCGTATTGATCATAAAGGCGATCTTGCTTTCGATGCTCGATAGATTTTCGTAAAGGACGGGCCTTGCCTGCGAGGGAAGGCGCGAGGCAGCGTAGGCCAGGTCCACAGGAGAGTGCTCCGAGGCGATTTTAGCGATATCGTGCAGGACAACCGTAGAGGTCTGCTTATGGAACGCCTGTTCTAATTTTTCCTGTAGAATGTCATGCAACTGCGCGGTTTTCGTCTCCATCAAATTATTTGATGCAGGAGCTTCCAACGCTTCTGTTTTCACATCCTCGTCTGTTGTATTTTGCATGCAAAACCTCTAGAGAAAGTGAAAAAAAGTATATCCTCTCAAGCGTTATTTTTCAATGTTTTGAAGAATATAAAAATGGCTTTTGCGTGTTTTTTTTTCTCCTTTTGACTACAATGTAATTCAAAATTAAGGATTTATTTATTATGACGTCTAAATTCCCCCCTCAAAAAATTCGCAACATCGCCATCATCGCGCACATTGACCACGGCAAGACCACCCTTCTCGACAGCCTTCTCAAGCAGTCCAATGTCTTTCGCGACAATGAAAAAATTCCCGAACGCGTCATGGACAGCTATGAACAGGAGAAAGAGCGCGGGATCACAATTTTCGCCAAGCACACCAGCGTCTTTTTCGAAGATTTTAAAATAAATATTATCGACACGCCGGGGCACGCGGACTTTTCCGGCGAAGTCGAACGCGTTTTGGGACTTGTCAACTCCGTGTTGCTGCTCGTCGATGCGCAAGAAGGACCCATGCCGCAGACGCGCTTTGTGCTTTCTCAAGCTTTGAAGCTGGGCCTGCGCCCTATCGTCGTCCTCAATAAAGTCGACAGACCGCACGCCGATCCCGACCGCGTCCTCAACCAAACATTTGATCTGTTTGTCGAATTGGGAGCTAACGATCTGCAGCTCGATTTTCCCATCTGTTACGCTTCCGGGTTGCAGGGCACAGCTACGCTCGATCTCAAAGTGCCAGCTGCGGATTTGCGCCCTCTGTTCGAGTTGATTATTAAAGCTGTTCCTCAGCCTCCGGGCAATCCAGAACTCCCCTTCCTCATGCAGGCGACCACGCTTACCTATGATGATTATATTGGCAGGCAAGCCTGCGGGAGAATTCTCGAGGGCACGGTGAAAAAAGGAATGGCGGTCTGCCGCATCGACAACAACGGCCATCCTACCCAACACCGCGTCGTTCGCATCGAAGGCTATCACGGTCTAAAAAAAGTGGAGCTGGAAGAAGCGGGTGTTGGAGATATCATCAACATCGGCGGCATCCCCGAGATCACCATCGGCGATACTCTGTGCGACCCCAATCACATCATGCGGCTTCCCCCCATTACCCTGGCAGAGCCTACGCTTTCGATTGAAATTATGGTCAACAATGGCCCCTTCGTCGGGAAAGACGGCAAACACGTCACCATGAATAAGATCCGCGACAGGCTCCTGCAGGAAAAGCGGGCGAATATTTCCCTTAAAATCGAGGAAACCTTCCGCGACGAGGCCGCGCGCGTCTCAGGCCGCGGAGAGCTGCACCTCGCGGTTCTCTTGGAGGCAATGCGCCGAGAAAATTACGAATTTACAATCTCTAAGCCTCAAGTCATTTTAAAAGAAATTGACGGCGAGCAGCAAGAGCCCTATGAGAGCGTGCATATCGAGGTTCCTCAAGAGTTTTCGGGCACAGTCATCGAAGCGCTTTCGCGGCGCAAAGGGGAAATGCGCTCTTTAAATACCAACGAGCAGAATATTACCTGCATTGAGTTCCTCATCCCCACACGCGGGCTGATGGGCTATCGCAACGAGTTTCTCACCATGACACGTGGCTTGGGGATCATGACTTCCGTCTTCGACAGTTACGCAGTGTGGAAGGGCGAGATTCCCGGCCGCCCGCGCGGCGTCCTCGTTTCCAATGCGCTGGGCAAAGTCACCGCTTACGCGTGTAACACTCTGCAAGAGCGCGGAACGCTATTTGTCGGCCCTGGCAATGAAGTCTACGAGGGCATGGTCATCGGCGAGCACAGCCGCGAAAACGACCTCGTCGTCAATGCGACGCGAGGAAAACAGCTCACCAATGTCCGCGCAGCGGGCAGCGATGAAAACATCTTGCTTACTCCGCCGCGCACTTTTACTCTCGAGCAGTCTATCGACTTTATCGAAAACGACGAGCTTGTCGAAGTCACGCCGCATTTTATCCGTTTGCGAAAGCGCTTTTTAACAGAAAATGAAAGAAAAAGACGAGGTGAATAATGTTATTAGTCCTTTTTTCCTTAATTTCACTAGTGCGTTGTTTAACTCTCGAAGGAGCGCATTCTTGTCCATCCGGCTATGCTATCGAATATCAGGCGACGATTTCCTCTGCCAAAATATGGAAGGATTTTGCCGGTGGGGAGGACTATTTATTTACCCTCTCTGATGGCACGCGCTGGATAACCAATAGCGCCGATGGCTTTCAAACCGTCATCCAAAAGAATTGGATGGTGGGCGATTGCATCACAATCACCCTCTCCGATACAGGCTGGATTGCAAAAAATGCGCAGCATCCTAGCGAAATTACCCTTAGTCAAATCTGCAACAAACCTGGGACAAATGAGTGCAATTAGCTCCAGCACGGTTAGATGCTATCCCCATCCCGAGCCAAAAAAAATATCCACACAGGATTCTTGTAATATATGCCTGGCAAATTTAAAGCCCTATTCGCAAGACAGTTCAAAAACTAAATATTTCTGGAATCATCAAACGATTCTGGTGCACAAAAGTGAAGGGACTGCAAAAGGTTACTCCTGTTTGATGCATGGGGATTGTCTAAAAAAACGGCTGCGCATTAAACCTATTTGTTGTCCTGCCTGCAACTCTTCGGTCGAATTTATTTCTGATTTCACTCTTAAAGAAAAAGTAGAAATTATTTCCTTAGATGCCCTAGATGGTGCTTTAAAAGGGATAGAAGCGAATGCCCTTATTGCCTCTGGCATTTTTCTTTTTTTTATAGGTAGTGGAATCTATTTGGGTCACTATGAGCACATCCCTTCAGCACTGTACCAGATAGTAACGAATCCACAGATACAGAAAATTTCTCTTGGGATTATCGCCTCTTTTTCAGCATCAATCGCTGGGCTATCTTACCTAAAGAGAAATGGATGGTATTTTACGCCCTGGCCTTATGGTTATGATCGCTCACTGATCAGAGTGATAACTCGTGATTGATACCATTTATCAAAAATAACGTTTAGTTCTGCAAGGAAGCTGCACAAATTTTTTGTCGGGAGCAAGTGACCATTAGACTTCTTTCGAAACTAAACTTTTGAGTATACTCGTCCTCCAAAAGTGTGGAGGTATGATGAAATTCGAAATGGTAAAGGATCTGGACGACGAAAAGTTTCGTCGCCTGACAGGCGTTAAAAGGACTACATTTTTAAAAATGACATTAATCTTGGAACAATCAAGCAATGATAAAAAAATTAATGGAGGGAGGAAGAATAAACTGAGCATAGAAAATATGCTGTTAATGGCCTTGGAATATATCCGGGAATACCGGACATATTTTCATGTGAGTCAGAGCTATGGCGTCAGTGAGAGCACTGCCTACAAAACAGTGAGGTGGGTTGAAGATA
>DASXPV010000003.1:0-34839 GCA_036493355.1 Rhabdochlamydiaceae bacterium | reverse complement strand
ACGTTATCGGAAGCCTGAAGCGGTTTAAGATCATTGCCGATCGCTACCGCAATAGGCGGAAAAGGTTTGCGCTTCGCTTCAACCTAATCGCCGGAATTTATAACTTGGAGCTAGCCCGATGAGTTTCGAAAGAAGTCTATTTAAACTTGATAAAGTTTTATTTGATATTAATTAAAAAATTAGCTAAAATTAAATAAAAAATAAAGGTTAAAATGTCTCAAGCTACTATTGTAACTAGAAAATCAGTTGATTCAAGAGATTATACCGCTCAAAACCCTGGCTTCATGCGAGCAGATCCTAGAGCGGTAGAAAATGATGCTGAGCCGCTTCCTGCAAATATTTCGACAAAAACAACACAAAAAATTGCAGAAAAACTCTCCACGCTTAAATTCAGAAGCACATCAATCAGCTCCGATTCTCTACTATTAAGCCTCTTAATGAAATCCATCGCGAAATATAAATTCGTTATATTAGGGATAGCTTTGACCATCGCGGCTATTTTAGTGCTTCATTATTTTAATTCTAATCTAATGGGTCTTATCTTAGGTCAAGCAGGGGTAATTACCGGGATAGCTTTGACTGTTTTGGGGTTTCCCAAAAAAACATCCTATGAGGCAATTACAGATGCATATACAAGTGCATATGTTAATGTTGCTAACCATTTACAATCATTATTTAATCCTAAAAAACTTCTAACAAAAAAATCGGAAAATTTATTAAAAGAGTCAATTATTTCAGAACTGAGTGAAATGTACAGGATTGTAACTGATCTCATTCCTCAAGACGAAGCAGAGGACTATCAGGTGCAACTGCAAATTTTCGACAAAAACATTACAAAGAAACTTAAAGAATTACAATTTGTAAATGATAAATCCGCCTTTTGCTTTAAAAGTTTTGAAGTAATAACGCTTATATTTGGAAAATTTAAAATGAAAAATCAAACAGAATGCTATCTAATCTCAAGAAATATCTGCGGAAAATTTAACCCCACTTCATGGACTCAAAAAGCTTTTCTAGACAACCAAGGGGATATAACCAGAAGCTTTGATAATATGCATTGAGCTTAATTGTTTACGATCATGAGCTTTTCCCGATAATAGCAATCCCAATATTGAGAATCTGAGAGACGTTCCTTTGCAGAACGTCTCTTCGCAATAGCTTATACCATTCGCTAAAAATAAAATCATATTTGACAAGAAGGCAGCATAAATTTTTGCGTCTAGAGCGAGCGATCCTTGCCGATGTCAAGGCGCGAGTGAAGACCAAAATTTGTTGCTAAGCCAACGCTATCAAATATGATTTTATTTTTAGCGAATGGTATTAGCAGGCGATTTGGTATTTGTACGTCATATGAGAGAGAAAGTTCCAGAGGGCATCGAGGATGCGCTCCGCTGCGCGGTGAACGCTTTCAGCGCGCTCTAGAGAGATGTGCTGGGAGAGGAGCTCTCTTTCGACGCGGGCGTGCTCTTGATCGGCTGCGATATGTATGGTGAAGTAGCGGAAATGGGCGGGATCGTTCATGCCGTAATGCTCTTTGAGGCCTGTGATTTTAGAGATGCAGATGGCAGGGATTTGGCTCTCATAAGCATAGAGCGCAGAAAGACCTTCGGCAACGCCTTCTTCTTTGCAAATGGAGCGGAATGTGTGGATTAAATGCTGGATGGATGCGCTGGGAGTGTGCTGAGTGATCTCGTCTTCGTTGGCGCCTAGACTTAGGGCGAAGGTTTTCCAGAGGTCGGGGTGATTAGGGCTGCCGGCCTCTTCTTCGATGAGGTTTTGCAAGAGGCTTTTGCGGGTGGGCATGTCTTCTGTGTGCGCATGGAGTGCGGATAGATAGGTAGGGAAGGCTTTGACATGATGGTAATACTCTATGGCATACTCTTTCAGACACTCTTTGCTTAATTTGCCTTCTGACCAGGCGCGATAAAAGTCGTGCTTTAACAGATGTTTGTCCGCAATCTGTTGGTCTAATGCTTGAAGTGCGGCATCGCAGAAGTTCATAGAAATCCTCACTAGGTTTTTTAATAAAAAGCGTAATCCTCTTTCGAAATTATATACAAGAAGATTAAATGCGTGATAGTCTCTATAAGCTATGAAAGAGAAATGGCATAAATTCTTCTTGGTGCTGTTGCTGTTTGCGCAATGCGCATGGGGCAGGCAGCCCGATTTCGACATCGTCATCGTGGGGTCGAGCCCGATTCCTCTTTTGGAGGCGCTGCATCAGCACTATTTGGGAAAGCGCGTGCTTATTCTCGAGGAGGCGCCGGTCTGCGGCGGGGCGTGGAGAAGCATTGACATCTGCGGGCTTTACCCGGTGGATGTGGGGTGCCATACACTTGGGCAGGACAGGCAGATGTTCCATTTCCTTGAGGAATACGTAGGCTGCAAGATGGTTTCGCTGGACAATCCACATGTGGCTTTTGAGCCGGGGCGCAGTCCCAATGGCTTTTACCCTCTAAATGGCTGCTATGAAATCATTCAAAATCTCTTAAAACTCATTTCGAAGACGGATATTGTTTTGCTTGTCAACCACGCGCTGGAAAGCGTCGCGATCGATCCTTATGAGCCTGTTGCGACGATCAAAACGAGAGAGATGGAGTTCACGACGTCGAAGATTTTCGTGACGCCTTATAGCAAAATCAAAATCGCAAACCAGATGACGCCTGTCAAGAGCAAAGAGAATAAACCGTACTATCATCTGTATATGCTGGTCGAAGATCCTAATCCTCCTTCTTTTTCCTTTCGCAACAGTATCGGGGCGGGAGTGTCGCGTTTGATGAATTTGACCTATTTCGTGGGGTTGGAAGGCAAGGGCATGCAGCTTATCGTCATTCAAACCTATGGCAATACGCATATGCAATCTGCGGAAAATTATTTAGAACTATTGAAAAAGCAAAATCTCATCGCACAAGAGGCACGCATATTCAAAGAAGAAATCTATATTTACGAGCAAGCCTATTACGTACCGCAGGATATTCCCAATGAAAAGCTGGTCTTTGAGACACTAAATACCTACCACATCCAAGAGATGACCAAATACATCCCTAAATGGAAACAGACCCTCCCGACTTTTAAAGAGGCATTACGAAATAGTTAGCGTTTGGGGCAGTTGGAAGACGACATCTTCGATAGTGTAGACAACCTCTTCAACCTCGTCCACGCCAAGTGTTTTAAGGCGCTGAATGCAGCGCTGAACTACATCTTCAGGAGTAGATGCGCCAGCCGTCATGCCGATGACTGTGACATGAGAGAGCCAAATGGGATTAATCTCGTCTTCGGCGTTGATGAGATGCGAAGGAATTCCTCTCACTTCCGCCACCTCGCGCAAGCGATTGGAGTTGGAACTCTTGGGATCGCCCACGACGAGGACGAGCTGCGCTTGATCGGTGATCTGCCGCAAGGCCATCTGACGATTGGTCGTGGCATAACAGATCGAAGAGCTGGGCAGCGTTTCCACGTGGGGATATTTTTTAATCAAGGCATCGGTAATCTCTTTGACGTCATCGAGCGAAAGGGTGGTCTGCGTAGTATAAAAGAGCGGGACATCGGGTGAAAAATCCAATTTTTCAACGTCTTTGACATTTTCAATGATCGTCGTGACATCTGGGGCCTCGCCTGCGGTGCCAATAATCTCCACGTGATTGCGATGGCCGATCAGAAGAATGTGATATCCCTTTTTCGCGTAGCGCTTAACAGCGGAGTGCACTTTGGTCACCAAGCCACATGTCGCGTCGATTTCAATGAGATGGCGCTCTTTGGCCTTGTCCCTTACTGCCGGAGACACGCCGTGGGCCGAGTAGATTAAGCGCGCGCCAATGGGGACCTCTTCAAGGTCTTCGATAAAGATGGCGCCTTTTCTCTTTAAATCCTCCACAACATGCTTATTGTGGACAATTTCGTGTTTGACGTAGATAGGCGCCCCCCATAATTCCAAGGCTTTTTCCACCGTTTCTATCGCTCGGTCGACCCCTGCGCAAAACCCACGAGGCTTGGAAAGCAACAGCTTGATTCCACGTAATAGAAAATTTCCCATTTTGATTCCTCGCAACGCATTTGAGAATGGCGTTTATCATCGCAAAACAAAGTTTTAAAATGCAAGAAGATAGGCAAAACAGCGACTTGTTTAAAATAAATTTTATACAATATTAATTGTTGATTTTTAATAAAATTTTAATTATAATTTTTATTTTAAACTAGGGTGATTTGTGTCTCTTCTCACTATTAGAGATTCTCCACTAACTAAGCTTCTGTCGATTTTGGGGTTCTTTTGAGCCGAGTTTTCGATTCATTTTGTGGGGGTTGTATCAAACTTCGTATACTACCCCCACAAAATGAATCGAAAACACGAGCAGGGGCTTTTCTTTCCCCCTAGACGAGGTAGAGAAATTCAAGGCAGAGCTTGAATCCTATAATTATCTTTTATTATTTAAAAACACGTAATTATTGATAATTAATAAATCACAATTTATAATAATGGCAAATTATGAGGAGAAGACGTGTCTTCTGTTGCCATTCAAAATTTTCAAATAAATAATAGAACAACGTCTATTGATTTAAACCAAGTTCCCGCTTTATCCCGATCTTCAAAAATTGTTTTAGAAAAATTGAATAAAGAATTAGACGATTCTGTACAGACGATTGATTCCTTAAAAGGCAAAGCGGAAATGATCCAAAAGACACAAAGCACTTTACAGGATGCGCGCATCCACGCCACTAGAGATAAGGCCATCGCCGCTTTAAAAACACTTGTTCTAGTCTTTGCTATTACTCTTTTCATCGCAGCTTGCATAATCGATACACCCGCCATACCTGTTGCTGTCGCAATTGTAATTTCTACACTGCTATTTGTCTTTCTCTCTGCGCATAGCGTCGCTAGCATTGTTAACGAAGTTAAAAATTGTAAAAGGGCTGCGATATTTAACCCGCTAGTTTCTTTAGAAAATGAAAGATACGTCACTGTGAAAGAATTAATTACTTTGCTGTTAGGCCCTTATATTTTAGGAATTTTTGCTCCGCTCTATCAAGCCTTTACCCGCATTCCACGTCTGGAAAAAACTGTCGAACAGCAAAAAGAACTCTTTAAAGTAGTGGCAGAACAAGAGCAAGCCACTTTTGCAAAAGCCGCAGCCTTCTATCAGCGCGAAGGACAGCAATTACGCACTGCGCTTCAAGAAGCAACCCGCTTTCAAAAGCAGCAACAATCCCAACTACAAGGCCAAAGCGCAGAGGAGGTGAGAAAGGGAGTGTTCCTGCCAAATGAAGAAATAGATCGAGTCAGCTTGCGTTTGCGCACGTTGAATAAGGCAGAAGCGGAACTCGAAAACGTCTTAAGATTCTACGAAAATTATCATTAAACGAATTTTCTTTTAAATTCCTGTACAGTGTGCTCCAAAAGTCCCTCACAGGCATCAAAGGCCATATCCATCACCTGTTCGAAAGCATCGCCTGCAAGATAGTAGGGATCAGGAATCTCCTCGCCACGATACTTGTTGGCATAAGCCGTGGCTAAGAGGATTTTATTTCTCTCCTTCTCCGAGGAAGCTAGGCCTTTGAGCAGGTCTTCTACTTCATGGTTGACGGCAAGAATGTAATCAAACTCCACAAAGGCCTTCTTGTCGAAAAGTTGGGAGAGGTGCTCGATATCCACGTCTCTTTTTTTAGCGGCCTTGCACATTCTGTAATCGGCAGCTTTACCGACGTAAAAACCTGTGATCGCGGCGCTATCGACGAAGAAATGCTGAACCACTCCCCTCTTCTCCGCTAAAAACATAAAGGTAGCGGCCAGGGCCGGCGAGCGGCAGATGTTTCCCATGCAGACAAACAAAAGGGCGATGGGGTTTCTCATACGGCGCTTGTCACATCGGCTGCACAACGGAAGCCATACGTGCCATTCATCACGCCGGGGTTATTGCGGTGGCGGTGGGCGCAACGCAAATCCTCTTTCAAGCTTTTCCAGCATCCTCCGCGCAAAACGCGGTAGACTCCTTGCAGCGGTCCTTTGGGATTATTGGGCTCTTGCACAGACATATCGTAATAGTGAAAATCATACCAATCGTGGCACCACTCGTAAACGTTGCCAGCGATGTCATACAAGCCATAGCCGTTGGGGCGATAGCTCATCACTGACGTGGTATCGGAACTAAAGAAGTTGGCGTCCGAGCGCTCAACACGGTCTCCGGTAGGGTAAAGATAGTCTTCATTTGCACCATAAGCAGCGATTTCCCATTCAGCCTCCGTGGGCAATCGCTTCCCGACCCATTTGGTATAGGCAAGAGCGCCGTACCAGGTCACGCCGACGACGGGATGCCTGGCGTATCCCGATTCGATATTCAAACTGCCGCCGCTGCGCTTAATGCGCGACTCCCGAAGGCGGATGATATCGTTGTTGTTGACGTCCTTTTCGCCTCCCATTGCCTCTAAAAAACACACAAATTGCTCGTTGGTCACTGGATGGATGTCGATTGCAAAAGAGTTAAGCTGGATAGTGTGCCGCGGCATCTCATCGCGGCCGCCGTGGTTGCTTCCGCGCAAATAAGATCCGCTGGGGATGATGCTCATTTCGTTCAGCAAAGGCTCAATTTCTTTTTGCTCTTGCGTTTTGGGCTTGTAAAGGGCGACAGCAGTCTCCATTTGAAAGATGGCCCCAGGATCTGCGTCGAAAGCGGGACGGGCGATTTCCTTAGGCCGCAAAATCGGACGCGCTGCCGCAGGAGACTCTTCTGAGCTGCTCCGCATTTTATTGAGCTGGTTGCGCGCTGTTTGTGAGGCGGTAGCTAGTAGTTCATCGAGTTTGAGGAAAAGCTGATCGGGGCGTTTAGAGGGATCTGTTTGCAGGCATTTGCAAATTAAGAGGTCCCAATTCCATTTCAACTCTCCCAAGCGCTTGGACGGCAAATCAAAATAGCCTTCGGGAAACTCTCCGACGAGCAAATAGTAGAGCAAAATGCCAAATGCGTAGGTATCCGCTTTGGGATGATGTTGTGAGAAATTCATTTTTTGCTCGGGAGCTAGAAAAGCAAAGTTTTGGCAAAAGGAATCGCGCAAATGGGCGACTTGTTCTGAGGAATGCAAGGGTTGTCCCTCTGCCAAGGTATGCGCTATGTCACACAACGTGCGGCCAAAACTGATCGCGGGTCCTAGCAATTTGGACAGCCCAAAATCGGTGAGCACGGCCTGCACGCCCTCATTTCCCTGAGTAATGCAGATGTTGTTCCACTTGATCATACCGTGAGAGAGCGTGTCGGATACGCTGTGTGCGTAATCGATGGCGGAGGCGAGCTGCCGTGCGATGCGCAAAATCTCCTCCTCAGAAAGCTCCTGACGCTTGTGCTCTAAATACTGCTTTAAATTCCGCATCGCTCCGGAAGGGTCTGCAATGGCATCAGACAAGATAACGTAGTGATCCTGGAGGCGCGTGGCATTATGAATGGAGGCGATATGGGGATGATCGAGCTGGGATAGCAGCGCGATGTGCCTTTCAAAGCGCTTGAGAAAATCGGCGTCTTGCGTGAGTTCGTTGGGCAAAATCTTGATAGCAAAGAGGCGTTTTAAGAAGGTGTGCTCAGCGAGATAGGTCGTGCCCAAAGAGCCCTTTCCCAACTCTTTTATGAATACGTAATCTCCAATCTGATTAGCAATCATCCTCTTCCTCTTTGACTGGTTAAAGAACGCAGCAAGCTCATGATTTCTTCATTTTGAATCAGCGGCGCTTCGCAGCGGTCTTGGCGGCAAATATATACCGCAGTCTGACCATCGATGGTTTTTTTATCAAGCAACATCGGAATCTGCTCGAGGATCGGGTCCTTTTCGCGTTTCCAAACGATTTCCACGTGGGGAAGATAGGAAAAAGCCAGCACCGAGAGGATCTCCTTTTTTAAGCTCTCTTCTTCGTCTAAGGCCACGACAAGGGTAGGCGCGTTGAGATTTAAATACCTGTTGAAGGCGATTAAATGGTAGCAGGCCCCTGGCGGATAGGTCTCCATATAGATTTTAGACGCTTTGAAGATATCCTCCGCGCTTTTGAGGTATTTGGGGAGAAACGTGATCTGATAGAGGCGCAAGAGGTTTTCTGCGTGCACGGCATTGCCCGAAGGCTCTGCCCCATCGTAGTATTCGCAGCGGCGCAATAACAGGTGGGGATCTTCGAGGTGGTAATAAAATCCCCCTTCCGGCGCTTTAAACTCTTTTTCCAGGACATCGCAAAGCTGCATGGCCCACTGCAGCCATTGGCTCCCCGCTCCGTAAGTGAAAAGGCTGATCAAACCCTTGATCAGAAAAGCGTAATCGTCCAACCCTCCAAAAAAGCGCGCATCCTCCTCTCTCCACCTGCGCAGCAAGCGCCCCTCCTTCCAGAGGTTGCGCTGGAGGAATTCCGTCGCTTTTAACGCGACCTGGGCATACTCTTCTACCTCAAATGCCAAGGCGGACCTGATTAAGACGTCGATCATCAACCCATTCCAAGAAGACAAAATCTTATCGTCGACAAAGGGATGGGGCCGTGTCAGCCTCTTTTCCAAGAGCGCCTTTTTGGCGCGCTCGAGAATTTCGGTAAATTCGGGAACTGTCATTGCACGCACTTGAGCAAACTCCTCTAAAGGAGTAGCTATGTGCAAGATGCTCCTCCCCTCAAAGTTTCCCTCCGCCGCAACCCCGTAGAATTGGCAAAACAGCTCCGCGTCTTTATCTCCTAGCACTTCTTTGATTTCAGAGGGCGTCCACGTGTAATAAAGTCCTTCATGTCCATCCGAGTCAGCGTCTTCTGCGGAATAAAAACCGCCGCCTTGATGTGCAATATCGCGCATCGCATAGAGCAGCGTCTCTTCACAAACCTTCCGGTAGCTCTCCTTTTTGGTGTATTTCCACGCGTCGAGATACGCGCGCGCCAAAAGCGCATTGTCGTAGAGCATTTTTTCAAAGTGGGGAACGATCCACTGCGCATCGGTAGCATAGCGCGAAAAGCCTCCTGCTAAATGATCATAGACGCCTCCTCGTTTCATCATGTCCAAGGAAAGCTCGCAACAAAAAAGAGCGCGGCTATCGTTATGGACCGCGGAAAATTCCAGAAGGAATGTCGATTGATAGCCCATGGGAAATTTAGGCTCACCTTTCAATCCGCCGTACACAGGATCGGTAAACTCATACAGCAGCTCCATGGCTATTTGCAGCGTCGGTTCGCTCGGCATTTCTTGTCCAGTGGAGACGGACATCTTTTCAAACAGCTCGACGATCTTGTCCGCCTGCTCGATGAGTTGCTTGCGCTCCTCGCTCATCCACAACTGGCGAATATACTGCACAAATTGAACCATGCCGACCAATCCCCTTTTATTCTCAGGAGGCAAATAGGTCATGGCAAAAAAAGGCTTGAGCTCCGCTGTCAGAACCAGATTCAAGGGCCAGCCTCCAGCCGATGACATCAGAGCCTGGGCAAACTCCATATAAATGCTGTCCACTTCGGGCATCTCTTCGCGATCGACCTTCACATTGATAAAGGCCTCATTCATCAGCTGGGCGATCTGCGGATTTTCGAAAGACTCCTTTTCCATGACGTGGCACCAGTGGCATGTGGCATACCCGATGGAAAGAAAGATCGGTTTGTCTTGCCGCTTGGCCGCTTCAAAAGCCTCTTGCCCCCAGGGATACCAATCGACAGGGTTATGGGCGTGCTGCAGCAGATAGGGCGATTTTTCGTGGATAAGGCGATTGGATTTTTCTGGAAACGCCATATCTGATTAAAGAATCCCGAGAAATTTTGCCAAATACCATGCGACGACCAATAGCAAAGCGGCGCCTCCGGCCCAAAGCAGATTGGGCAGCCACTTCACCCCTCCTCCCAGGCTTCCGCGCATTTCCAGCGTCCCGATCCCATAAGAGAATTCATGCTTTTCCGAGGGCATGCGGAATGCTCCGGGATTTTCGCGGATGAGGTGGTCGATGTCAATGCCCAAAAACTGCGCGTACTGCTTCATAAAGCCCAACGCATATACACTAGAGATTTGCTGATCGATGTCGCCCTCCTCTATCGCTTCGAGATACAGAGAGCGGATCGACGTTGAATTCTCTACCTCCTTCAAGGATAGATTGAGGTCCTTGCGTTTAGTCTTGAATAGCGATCCTACGCGCTTAAGCTCTTCACTCATAATCCTCCAAAGATTCTCGTGCACAATACCAATATATCTTGTTTTTTTTGCAAATCAATGTAAAAATCAGGGCAGATTATGCCTACGGATAAAAATTCTTGTTTTGTCACTCACATTGATCTCAGCGTCGTTGACAAATTCCGCGATGACTTGATCGATCGCGGATTTGAGTTGACGACACCTCCTTATACCATCTTCTCCGCTCAAAAAAAAGGAATCTCTTGCACACTCTATACTTCGGGAAAACTGACCGTCCAGGGAAAAGATAAGGAAGATTTTATTCACTTTTATTTAGAACCGGAAATTCTGGGGACGCTGTCCTATTCGCATCCTGAAGTGAAAGTCGACCTCACCTCGCGCATCGGCATCGATGAGGCGGGAAAAGGCGATTTCTTCGGACCTTTGTGCATCGGGGGCATTTACGCAGATGAGGCTATGATCAAAGAGCTGCTCGCCATCGGAGTGAAAGACAGCAAGGCGCTCTCCGATAAGAGCGTGATTGCGCTAAAAAAAAAGATCCTCGACATCTGTCCCCATGCGCTGGTACGCCTCTCTCCTAAAAAATACAATGAACTCTACGCGAATTTTCGCAACCTCAACCGCTTGCTCGGCTGGGGCCACGCCACGGCCATCTGTGAACTGGTGGCCAAAACAGGATGCCGCAACGTCATCATCGACCAGTTTGCCAATGAAAGCGTCGTCGAGACAGCGCTCAAGCAGAAAAAACTCCAGGCGAATCTCACGCAAAGGTACAAAGCGGAGTCCGATCCCGTCGTGGCCGCCGCCTCCATTATCGCGCGCGGGGCCTTCCTCGAAGGACTCGAAAAGCTGGGCGAAAAAGTCGGAATGCCCCTTCCCAAAGGCGCCTCCGCGCAAGTCATCACAGCGGGCAAAGCGCTCGTCTCGAAATGGGGAGAAGCGATTCTAGAAGAGGTGGCCAAACTGCATTTTAAAACCAAAGAGGACGTCCTCAAAGTATGATCACTAAGCTTATGCTCACGCACTTTGTACTTATCGAAAAGGCAGAGATTAGCTTTGGTCCACATTTTAATTGCGTCACGGGAGAAACGGGAGCCGGCAAAAGCGCCATTTTAGAAGCCCTCTCCCTCGTACTGGGCGCACGGGCGGACACCTCCTTCATTCGGCAGGGCAATGAGCGCGCGGTCGTCGAAGCCGCGTTCGACATTTGCGCGAACACAAGCGCGCATACTCTCTTGGAAGAAACGGACATTCCTTTCGAGCGCGATGAGGAGCTAATCATTCGTCGCGAGATCACCCTCGAGGGCAAAAATCGCGCCACAGTCAATTGCCATCTCGTCCCGCTGCCTTTTTTACAAAAGATGGGCGCCGTATTGATCGATTTTGTCGATCAAAATGCCCTACAGGAAATGCGATCGGGCGATTTTCAACGCTCTCTGCTCGATATCTTTGGCGGCGCTAAAGAAATTCTCCTCGCCTTTCAAGTCTCCTATAAAAAAGAAAAGGCGCTCCAAGAGCGCTTGGAGGAATTAAAGAAAAAGGAAGCAGAGCGCGAAAAGAGAGAAGAATTTCTGCGCGAATCCTTGGAGGAAATCATATCCTTAAACCTTAAGGAAGACGAGGACGAAGAGCTCTATCAACTCTACCAGCGCCTTACCCACAGCCAGGAAATGGGAGAAAAGCTAAGAGAGATTTTAGAAAAAATCCACTCCTCTCCCTCAGGCATCCTCATACAATTAAACCGCGTGCAGAAGTTGGCCGAATCACTCTGTAAAATCGACTCGGTCCTTAGCGAACCTCTGGGAATGGTTCAACAAGCGTCCATCGCGCTGCAAGAAGCCCACCTGCAATGGAATTCCTATTTTGCCAATCTCGAACAAGATCCCAACACCCTCAATCACCTGGAAGAGCGCTTGAGCAGCATTGCGCGCTTAAAGAAAAAATATGGAAAGACTCTTGCGGAAATCCATACTATTCAAAAAAAAATGCAGCAAGAGCTTTTGGAGTACGATGCGCTGTCTCTCACCTTAAGCGGCATGCATGAGCAGCTCTCCCAATCGCGTGCAGAAACAAATCGCTGCGCTAAAGCTTTGAGCGCCCAGCGCAAAGAATGTGCTACAGATCTCCAGATGCGCCTCTCTACTATTCTGCAGTCTCTTAACATGTCCAAAGCACAAGTGCAAATCGCCCTTTCTCCTCAAAATAGGACGCAAGACGGCGATGATCAGATTCACTTTTGGCTCAAGGCCAACACCGGCGAAAATCCCTCGCTTGTGCGCGAACACGCCAGTGGCGGAGAGCTCTCGCGCCTCTTTCTCGCAATCAAGCTCGCTTTGGCTGACAAAAACAAAACTCCCACGTTGATTTTCGATGAGATCGATGCCAATGTCGGAGGAAAGACAGCCAGCATCATCGGCGAAAAGCTAGCAGAGCTTGGGAAAGTGCGCCAGATCCTTTGCATTACGCACTTTCCGCAAGTCGCCGCCAAAGCGGCCTGCCAATTTTCCGTCCGCAAACAGGAGCGCAATGGACGCACCGTGACCCAAATCGCGCTTCTTTCCCCAAAAGAGCGCCAAGAAGAGCTCGTGCGCATGCTCGGCGGCGAACGTATTTTTACCACAGAGATTTAGATTTAAAATTTTAAATATAAACATTGCAAGTAGAAGACATGACAAGCATGTTTTTATAATAGCTGTTTTCCCATTAAAACATCCAGATTCCCTCAAAAAACGTGATTTTTTTCACTTTATTCGTTTCAAAAACGTGAATATGATCCCTTTTTTCGTGCGAAAAACGTAAAATTTGACATTTCAGAGAGATTGGAATACAAGCATATTTATGCCTAAATTTGCTTCTCGTCTCGCACCGCTTCCTCTTGCATGCACAGCGTTTCTTCTCTGCTCTGCATTTGCGCTGATCACGGATTATTCTTTTGTGGACAAGGAGCACATCGCGCACATTGATGCCGAGTATAGAAATGTGGGCAAGGCGCGGTTTCGCACCTTGGCTGTCAAGGGATCGCACGAGCGCTATGCGGATGCGCACGCCTATCTCTATTTCTCTCATTATTTAAACGCTAATAATGCCTTGAGCTGGAAGGCGGGATATTCCTTTCTTAAGTTCGATTGGCCGCAAAACCCGCGATTCCGAGCAGACGACTATAATTTTGCCACCTCTTCCGTAGCGCTTATTTCCACTTCGCTAAAGAATTGGCGTTGGATTGTATCGGGCGCTGTCTCTGTGGACGCAGAGACGTTTAATTTTGGCAACACCGGTGTCTACTACGGTTTGATGTGGGGGCGCTACCATTACGGGCCGAAATGGGGTCTGCATATCGGTTGGTTTGGGTATACGGGAGTAAAAAACGGGTACATTCTGCCGGTTTTAGGATTTGACTGGCATCCCAGCCGCTCATGGCAGGTCAATGCGATCTTTCCGATCGATGCCTCTATACGCTACTTTTTCAATGAGCACTGGTCGATCTATGCGCAGGCCTCCGCCTTCGGAAGACCCTATCGCTTTCCCATCCGCGCAAAGGGGGGCGTCGGCCGCTATCACAATGGCATTTTCGAAGTGTTTTCCACCGGAATAGAACTCAATCTCAAGTATAGGCTTAATCACTCTCTATGCTTTATCGCAGGCGGAGGCTGGAACCTCGGCGGTTGGATCTTGATCAAAGATCACAACAACCAGCATGGAAAATACTACAAATTCGACGACGCTCCCTATGTCCAAGGAAAATTGGCTTTTAGCTTTTAACTCGCCTTAGTTTTTTGCCAGTTTAAAGGAGTTTACAAAAGTATTGTAGCTCATTTCGTCGTAGTTTTGCACTTCGCACTCCATAGCCATCAGGTAAAGGCTGTTTTTAACCATCAAGGCGCGTCCTTTAAAATAGACACCTGCTGTGCGGATGAAGAAGTCCAAAGCCTCGTGGCCATCCACCAGGGAGAGATCGGCGAAGATGAGCTGATTGTCTGGATTATGCGTTAAAATGCCGTTGAGAAAGCTCTCCAAGCTCGTTTTTGCATAGGCCTCGTCGACAAAATCGGGATACTGCGCGATGAGCAGAAGAAAAAGCGTCTGGTGATCGGCGGCGGAAATGTAGGCGTCGTATTTCAGGTCAAACCCCTCTTGAGACAAGCGCATTTTTTCAGAGAGATGGTCTGGGTACTTGGGGAACATCATTTTGCACTTTCCGCATACGCTGCGGAATTCCTGCCAGTTATTCGCTGCAACGGCCTTTGAGGATTTGTTCTGTTCTTGGACCAAAGTCCCTCCGGCAAATAGAGGACTTACGATCAAAGTCAAAGCCGTCAATGAAGACAGCACCCCACCCCATGCCAATTCATAAAATTTCTTACCCATAACGCTCTCCCGCTATTATTTTATAATGCTATTTGTTCCCCATATTGCCCACCCAACTAGCCACGCCAATGCAACGATGATAACAAACGGAATCAGAACATTGAGCAAAGCCCTCCAAGCGGAAAATCCCTGCACTTCCCCTAAGGTTTTCAAAAGCAGGATAAATCCCCAGATAGAGACTATGGATTGAACAAGAAATACTAAAAAAACAACTCCCGATTCGTAGCCCATAAAGTTGGACTCGGAAAACCCTCTGCAAAAGATGCGCGCGCCAAAAAAGCCGAATAGGACAAACCAGGTAATCAGGGTCACGGCATTGGGCACATTGGACCAAGCTACAGCCGATCGGATTGTGGTAAAGGATCCTTCTCCGCCAATCCATTTCCCTGCAACTTTAAGCAGCCAGGTAGAAACGCAGATCCCCACATATCCCAAAAACGGGGAAATGATCAGGCCGGCCAGGAAAATAGACCAGGCGGGAAAGGCAGCGCCAAAAGACATGTTCTGCGCAAAGCTCATGGTCATAGGAAAACCGTAGAGCACGCACAAAAGGAAGAATCCATAAGTCGGATTCGTCTCGATAATGGTCCGAATTGTCTCGCGTGGACGAACCCAAATGCTGAGCCAGGGATTGCCCTCTACTTTTCGCGACGCCATTTTGCCTCCTGATCACCAAAGCGCATCCCATTGGCGAAGAGATTTTATTTATCTGTTATATTCTTATAATAAAACTAAATTAAAAACATATCAATATAAATAACAGTAATTACACAAATGGCGTTTATTTGAATAATAATAAGAGATTTAAAGATGTAGTTAGTTTTGAGGTTCTTCGTCTACATCTTCCTCGAGAAGAAAGACATCCTCATCGGGATACTCATCATCATAATCGTCATCGACATCCTGATCGTCGTCATCCACTTGGGCTTGACTCTGCGCGAGGTGATTCGAAGACACTGCAAAAAGAGAAAAGTTGCAGGTGCATAGCAGTAAAGGAATAAAAAGCTTTCGATACACGTTAGACTCCTATGTTTGGTTTTTTACGATAGCAAATAGGAGAAAAATAATTCCAGCGAAAAAAGCTTAATTACAATCATCTATCCACTTGATCTTTAACAATAAATAAAAATCGCAAACTAATTAAATAAAACATGTTGATAATAATTTGTTAATATTAAACAATACGAATTAACGTAATAGGAGGTGCTCATGGGCCCCAGGTTGAGAAAGATGAAAGCATATCATCCGCGTCGCCGAACCAGAGGAAAAGAGATTTATAAGCAATCCATCCACGATATTAAGCACCGGCTCAGCGCCGACGTAGGAGGGTTCATCACCCTGCTCAAAGAGGGAAACAACGAGCAAATCACCCAAGCGCAGCTAAAAGTGAAGGGCGATTTTCTCAAGCACTCCGAGGAGATGCAGCACGTTGCGCAGAAAATGGGGAGTAAGTACTTAAAGGCAGTTAAAGAATACCTCGAGAGCATTGACACGGTCATCCATGCCAGTTCGACCTGGATAGACGATTCCAAAATCCGTCAAATTTACATTTCGGGAGAAAAGCTCGATAGAGAGCTCGCAGCCGCATAACTTAAAGAACGTTTCTTAGAGACTTTCCTGATAGATCCAGCGCGCAAGCGTGTCCAGTATTACCGCCGCACTAGCGGAATGCCGATCGGGATCCATCCGGGGACCTACCACATCAAACCCAAACATCTCAGGCAAACTCGACTTGACGATGGCGTATTGATAACAGCAATAGGGTTGAGAGGAAATAAATAGGCACTTGCAGGGTGTGGGACCCGTTTTCAGCCAGGTGAGGATCGTATCGAGCGTGCTCGGTCTTTGCAGAGAAAGTCCCACCTTTTTCTGGGGCGCTTCAACAAAGACGATGGGAAGTTCGCGCATTTCCGCGGGAAGCTCGACCTCTTCCCAAATAACGCGGGCAGCCTGGCTTTCGTTGCTGCATCGCTCTGTAAAAGCATCGACGCGCTTGTCAAGCGGCCTATCGCCGGTGAGCCATACGATGTGCTTAAAGCGCACACCTTCCTCCCAAAGCGTCTTGAGATATTTAAGCCGCTTTTGCATAGAGGGCGTTGCAGCCCCAAAGAGCAGAGCGGTATCATAAGTGTTCATTAAGGGCTTCCTATCGGCGAGCAACCCCTGTTTTTCCGCCCACTGCACCACTAACTTGCGCTTTTCCATGGGAAGCTCCGCCATCTCCCAGCGTTCTTTACCGCTGGGGCGCAGCCACTGTTTTTGCGTTTCGTTAACGATGTCCGCATGTGACGGGATGCCCAAATCCCAAGCGAGTTCAGAGAGGGCCTGGGAATCAAAATAGTACTCTTGAATCGGCGTTGCGATAACGCAACGGGCCGCACAAAAGAGAAACAATAAAAACCTGTACATAACTACATTACAAAATCAAGTGCTTGAGATAGATCAGGATAGCGAAAAGCGTATTGAGTTTCCAGAAGTTTTTGCGGTTTGACATTTTGGCTCGACAGCAGCAGCTCCTCCCCCATCTCCCCAAATGCCCAGCGCAGTAGAGATGCGGGCAGCGGCATCCACGCTTTCCGGTATAATTTTTTGGCTAGAATATCCGCAAATTCCTTTTGCCGCAGAGGCTTTGGCGCCACAACATTGACGGGGCCGCTTAAAGATTCCTCCATGAGGATATGGTATAGAGCGCCTATGGCGTCATCTATGCCGACCCAGCTCACTATCTGCGCACCGCTGCCCAATCTTCCTCCCAGTCCCAATTTGTAAGGAAGCAAAAGGCGCGCGAGCGCCCCGCCCTTCGCACTGAGGACCATGCCAAAGCGCGCCTGAGCAACGCGGCTTCCCCTCTGCTCAATGGCATGGGTTGCCTCTTCCCATTTGGTGCACAGCTCGGGCAAAAATCCCCTTCCAGCCGGGCTTTCTTCTGTTAATTCCTCACTTCCGCGATCGCCATAAAATCCAATGGCAGAGGCGGTGATCACCGTTTGCGGGGGTCGATATAAGCGGCACAGCACCTGCGAGAGCAGCCAGGTATCGCGGCAGCGGCTTAAGAAAAGCGAGTGTTTTTGCCTTTTGTCCCATTTCTTGGACGCAATGCTCTCCCCCGCCAAATGAATCACAGCGTCGAAGCCCTCGAAATCCTCTTTGCACAGCGTTCCGGTAGTGGGATCCCAGCAAACGGCATTCTCTTCTTTCTTGGCGCCCCCCAGGCGCACCAAGCAGGTGACATCATGCCCCGCGGTTTCTAATAACACTTTGAGATGCGAACCAATCAGTCCATGCGATCCGCTCAATAAAATCCGCATCGGCTCTCTCCTATAGCGATTAAACAACTTGAGGTCTTCTTTTAAAAGGGCGTGGCGCCAAGAAAACAGGCGAGAAAACTCTCTTTCTAGCCAGGCGTTGGGCAGATAGGACTCGCAATGGATTTTTTCTCTAAGTGTACAACTTGAGCCATGAGGGATCATTTCATGAGTATGACGGTATTTTTTAAAGGGGCCTTGCAGCTGCACATCGCTAAATTCCCACTTGGAAATACGCTCGTGCCGCAAAATCCATTTAAAAGAAAAGGGGCCTAAAGAGACTTTCAAGGCGACCTGCGATCCCTCTTCCTGGGGAGACCCCGGAGGAAAAAGAAAAAACACCTTTTTCCAGGGAGGAATCATGCGCTCGATTGCTCCCTTTCTCAGATGCCAGGCGAAGACCTCTTCCGCAGGATAGGGCATTTCGCTGGAATAGGAAAATTGCTGCATGGAAAATCACATTTTGCAGCAACCGCCGCCGCCCTTTTCCTTATCTGAGCATTTTTCCATGTCGCAGCAGATGTGTTTGCAACGTGGTATCAAGCGCAAGCTCCACAAACCCGCCAAACCAATTATCGCATAGATAAATCGGCTCATCCAATTGGTATTGCCGTGAAAAAGCCACGCGACAAAGTCAAATTGAAAAAAGCCCCAGAGCCCCCAATTCAAGGCCCCGACAATCACTAATAAAAAGGCCAAGACGTTCAGACACTTCATGCAAATCTCCTTAAATGCGGGAATTTTGCAATCGCATTCCCGCTTTTCCTAAAATGTAGGAAAAAAAAGGACATTTGTCATCAGATTTCTTATGAAGTGTTACAAAATTTAGAGCACGTCTCTAAAAACGACAGCATAATAGAAGTTAATTGTTGAAAAATTGCACGGTTATTAATGCCACACAATTGCTAGGAGACAGCCTCTTTTGCCAAATGAAGGCCAAAGCAGGCCATAATTTCTCGGAATACTTTCCTTCGGCCCGTTTCCGAGTGGTGAAGAATGTGGGAAATCTGCGCGAGATGGGGGTCTTCCGCGGGAAAAAATGAAGGGTTGTATTCAAAGTGCACCCCGCTGAGGATCGCCAACCCCTTGGCCACGCCGATCTGGAGAATGGCAGGGGGCTGATCGTCTAAATCGAGATAGCGGCTTAAAACGCGGACTTCTAGATCGCTTGGGGGTATTTCAAAGGTGCAGCCGCCATTGAAGTAGATGTGGAACTTTTCTGCGTTTTTCCAAGAAATGTGCGCGGCCTCTGCCCCTTTTGCGGATTCGTAAGAGTACCTGTTGTACCCAAAGACTGGGCCTTTTGCTATGCCCGGAAAAAATTTCAAAGAGCGCTCGCCGCATACTTCCAAAGGGTGTCCCTTCTCAAATTCAATCGCATGTGCTGCAAAGTAAGCCCCGGCGCAAATGCCCAAATACCCACCGCCTTTTTCTACAAAGGAGCGTATTTTTTGTGTGCCTTTGCCATCTAGGGAGGTGTGGTAAAAGCAATCGCGGCCTCCTGGAACGATTAGCAGGCGCGCCTCTTTTTCCCACTCTCCAGAAATCAGTTCCTTGGAATCCATGCGCACGATCTTGTGCTGCGAGGGGTCGATCTCATTTTTTAAACTGCAGATAAGTTGCTTGAGTCCTCCTCCATCGACACCTTGATCTGCATAGACGAAAATATGGGGCATATAGTTCTTTACTTGTTTTGGGCAAAGCATTATCCTACATGCTTTTACAGTATTTGGCCATCGCATTATGGACACAATCGACAAAAAAGAGATTGATAAGCTCATTAAATTGTGCCGCATTGAATGCACGGAAGAGGAAAAAAAAGCTTTACAGTCTCATCTAGTAAATATTTTAAAATATGCCGCTGAACTCGAAGAGGTCGATGTCGAGGGAGTTGAACCCTGCTACCGCATTTTGCAGACGCTGAAAAACGTGATGCGCGAAGATACAGTCGGAGAATTATTGCCCAGAGAGCTGTTTTTGGCCAATGCTCCTTCCCATGTCGCTGGGCTTATCCGCACTCCTCCTGTACTTAAATCTTCTTAAAATTAGGCTTTTGATCAATGCACCGCTACACCGCACACGCTCTACGGGAACACTTTTTAAAAGGCAAGCTCTCTGCTCAAGAGATTGCTGAGGCGGCGCTGCAGAGAATTGCAGAGTGTGATGGCAAGCTTGGAGCATTCTTAAGCGTATTTTCCGATCGCGTGAAAAAAAAGGCCAAGCAGCTCGATGACAAGCGCGCAACGAAAGCTCCTTTGGGCAAACTCGCTGGCATTCCCATCGCCATCAAAGACAACATGCACGTCAAGGGCGAGATAACGACATGCGGATCTGCCTTTCTCTCTAATTACCGCGCGGTATTCGACGCCACGATCATTCGCCTTTTAGAAGAAGAGGACGCCCTTCTCATCGGCAAAACAAACCTCGACGAATTTGCCATGGGCTCTTCTACAGAAAATTCCGCTTATCACAAGACAAAAAACCCCTGGGATTTGAACTGCTCTCCAGGAGGTTCTTCCGGAGGCTCTGCGGCAGCGGTCGCTGCGCGATTGTGCCCGATCTCTTTGGGAAGCGATACGGGAGGATCGATCCGACAACCCGCCTCCTTTTGCGGCATAGTGGGGTTCAAACCCACCTATGGACGCATCTCGCGCTACGGACTTGTCGCCTTTGCCTCTTCTCTCGATCAGATCGGACCCTTTGCGACCACTGTGGAAGACACGGCTTTGATTATGGAGGTCTTAGCCAAGCACTGTCTGCACGATTCGACCAGCTTAAACGTGCCTTCAGATCATTATTTAGAAAACCTCCGTCAACCCTTTAAGCCGGGCAAAATCGGCGTCCCCTATCGCTTTCTAGAGCAGCTGCCAGACGAGACGAAAGACAAATTTTTCACAGCTTTAGACGCATTTAAAGAAATAGGAGCCGAGTTTGTCGATGTCGATTTGGATATTCTGCGTTACTCAATCGCCATTTATTATATCGTTTCGACCGCTGAAGCCTCGACCAATTTAGCGCGTTTTGACGGCATACGCTACGGCAAGCGCTCCGCACGCGCCAAAACGCTGGACGAGGTGTACGAATTCTCCAAACAAGAGGGGTTTGGCCCGGAAGTCAAGCGACGCATTCTTCTTGGCACTTTTGTATTGTCCTCAGGCTATCAAGACGCCTATTACAAAAAGGCCTTAAAAGTGCGCACACGCATCATCGACAAATTTAATAAAGCCTTTGAAGAGTGCCAGATCATCGCCATGCCCACTTCCCCCTCTTCGGCTTTTTCCTTAGGCGCTATTAAAGATCCTCTGGAAATGTACCTTCAGGATATCTTCACAATTGCCGCCAATCTCGCAGGACTTCCCGCGATCAATCTCCCTTGCGGCTTCTGTGCGCAACAGAAACCTTTGGGCCTACAGCTGCTCGGCCCTCAAATGCACGATACGCAAGTGCTGCGCTATGCACACGCATTTGAGAAGAAATTCGGAAGTAGCAAAGTACCTCCCCTTTTTGATGGTAACACATGACTGATATTATCTATGAAGATTGGCAGCCGATCATCGGGTTAGAAATTCACGTCCAGCTCAATACAAAATCCAAGCTCTTTAGCGCTGCGCCCAACCATTTCGGCGATGAGCCCAATACGAACATCACCGAGGTATGCACAGGCCAGCCCGGCTCGCTGCCCGTTCTCAACAAGGAAGCTGTGAGAAAAGCCGTGCAATTTGGCTGCGCTGTAAATGCACGCGTGTCCTACTTCAGCAAATTTGACCGCAAGTCCTATTTTTATCCCGACAGTCCGAGAAACTTTCAAATCACTCAATATGATCAGCCAATCCTCTTTGGTGGCACCATCACCACAGATATCGGCGGCGAACCCAAGCATTTTTTTATAAACCGCGCCCACCTCGAAGATGATGCGGGAATGTTAAAGCACTTCAACAGCTTTGCCGGCGTCGATTATAATCGCGCAGGAGTTGCCCTGCTCGAAATCGTCTCTGAGCCCTGCATGCACTCCCCCAAGGAAGCGATTGCCTATGCAATGGCGGTAAAAGCGATTATGGAATATATCGACGCCTCCGATTGCAATATGGAAGAGGGCTCTTTGCGCGTGGATTGCAACATATCGGTACGCAAAAAACTCGAAACGAAACTGCGCAACAAGAGCGAAATCAAAAACCTCAACTCGTTTTACAATATGGAGATGGCGCTGGAAGCGGAAATCCTTCGCCAGATCCGCGCCTATTCCCTACAGCCGCACGAAGATCCCGCCAAAGTCATCGGCCAAGCGACTTATCGCTTCGACCCGGAGAAAAAAGAAGTCATCCTCATGCGACAAAAAGAGCAAGCCGAGGACTATCGCTACTTCCCCGAGCCCGATCTGCCTCCTCTTTATCTTACCGATGAGTACATCGAATCCATCCGCACCGCGCTTCCCGAACTCCCCCACCAGCGTTTTAAGCGCTACCTCGCCGAATACGGCCTGCCCGAAAACTCCGTTTGCATCCTCATCAACGACAAGCATCTCGCCGATTATTTTGAAGTAGCCTTGCAAACATGCTGCAGCCCCAAGGCCATCAGCAACTGGATCACCGTCGAATTCACCGGCCGCTTTAAAGATTCGGGGCAAACGCTGCTCACCTCTGGGATTCGCGCAGAGCACATCGGCAAGCTCGTCCATCTCATCGAAAGTGGCGCCATCACAGGCAAGATCGCCAAGAGCGTCGCCGACCTCATGGTGCAGCACCCGGGAAAAGACCCCGAGCACATCGTGAAAGAGAACCCCGACTTTCAGCCCATCCACGATACCTCGAGCATCGAGCCACTCGTCGACCAGGTGCTCGCGGACAACCCGCAATCCATTGCCGACTACAAAGCCGGCAAAGGGCGCGCCTTCGACTTCCTCGTCGGCCAAGTCATGAAGCTCACCAAAGGCAAAGCCTCCCCTCCCATCGTCAACGACCTCTTGAGCAAAAAACTCAACAATTTATAAATAAATTTCCTTAAGAATCTCGACGATTTTATTTGCGTTCCTATTTTTCAAACCAAGGCTTTTGCAATCGAAAGAAGAATCCGCATTCATTTCACCTAGGAAAAGTTGAAAATCTTTGCGGATGGGGGCTGGTAAGCTTATGCGAGTGTTTGGAGATAATAATTGAAAAAGGCGGATAATATCATTTTTATGTTTGCGAATATCGCGATCATCAATGATTTCCCCAATTTTTTTTCGATTTGTCAGATCGATATAAGCCCTTGCTTTTATTGGAATGAGATGGGTGGCATTTAAAATGGATAAGCCATCAATGATTAACTTTCCGGAATGAATAAAATGATAGTAGTCTACATCAAGTAAAATAGCTGAAAGACTGGCAATCGCTTCATCGATAGGAATGGGTGTTAAATGCCCATTCTTATACAATTTTACCCTATCGGGAATTCGTGAAAAAAGCTCAAGCATAACTGGGTAATCTCGGCTACTAGGAGAAGAAAAACGATAAAAAATCTCTTTCATTGTACTGTGCTGCTTATTTTTGTATCCGCCTTCATCTACAAACTGCCAAAAAGCCTTAACAAAATTTTCATGGAGAGACTCCACGTAAAGAACGATATCCAAGTCTTTTGTTGCGCGAAAGTCAAGACCTGCTTCTTGCATGATCACAGTACAAGCCGTTCCACCAATCAAGACATATTGGTCGATATAGGGCGCAAAGTGTTGTCTAAAGCGTTCCAACCCATTTACCATTTAATTTTCTCCATCATTTCTTCGAGACACATCTCAATTCTTTCGTCTTTATTTGCCTGCAAACTGCAATATAAAGAAATCGGATCTACAAATCCATCCTTGGCAAAAAGCTCAGGATCATAATTCCAAATTTCTATTTCTGCGGAAGCACCTTCAGAAGAAGGTACTCCTTTATCTTCCCACCCGCTTGTTCCGATAGCAAAAACGGGAAGTATAGGAGGTGATAATTGAGAAAAGTGAGAAAGCGCACTTAATCCCGCAGATACTTTAAGCGTATGATTTTTAACCCAAATCCTCTTTTTTATAGGGTTTCGCAAAAAGGATTTCGCTTGTGCCCAAAGAGTTGATTTATCTTGAAAAGTCCAAAAACACTCCCTTCCCTCTCGATGAAATTCTCCTATTTTAACAGCCTTGAGTTCATTAAGCGCACGGGTCATTGTCATAAGAGAGTATCCCAACTTTTTAGCAAGTAGCGAAGGGGTTAATTTCTCATGGGTTTTTCTCAAAAGACCATAAATGACAACTGTTTGCGTGCTTGGACTGAACCCATTGCCTTTCTTTATGTGAATTTTTCGAAAATGTTCTCGTAAATCTAATCCATATTGGGGCAGATACATTTGATTTCCCGGGATGATAAAAGGTACGTGCTGCTCAATCAAACGCTTACGGTTGTAAGAAGAAAGCGAGGCTTGAGCATAAATGATAAACCCTTTCCAATTTTTTTGAATTTGTTCTTGGTGTTTTCGAATTGTTGCAGGAGTAATCTCTGCGCTTTCATGTCCTATCATCAAAAGGCACACTTGATTGAATAGTGATGTTTCGTAAAAATCATAGGCATCAGCTAAGAAAAAAGGGAGCTCACCTTGTCCCTTCCACTGTTGAACTTCAATATCCACTCTAAGTATTTCATGTAGATATTTTTTTATACTTTGAAGTAAAGGTTCCACAACTCCTCAATCACATATATTTGCACAATAACACATAAAATGTTATCGTGCAATATGAATGTTAATTATGGGATCAGCCAAGCTCACCAAAGGCAAAGCCTCCCCTCCCATCGTCAACGACCTCTTGAGCAAAAAACTTCAGAAGCTATAATTAGTTTTAATTTTTTAGAGAAAGTTTTTTAACAGCTTATATAGACCTATGTAAGTTAATAGAGTGTTATCCTTGTGAGTTTCGGACCCAAAAATAGGCTCTGCGATGCGACGCGAGAAGGGATCCGCCCTGGCAAGTGTGAGAATGAGCGCGTTGAGCAGCTCAAATCAAGCGTTTTAGAAAAGTGAAATAATATGAATGAAGTACTTGAGGAGTTTGCGGGATATTTGGGGGTGGAAAAAGGGCTCGCGGCAAATACGCTGGAAGCTTACCGCAGAGACAATCTCGCGTTCTTAGTTTTTCTGCGGGAAAAAGGGATAAACAAGCTCGCAGACGTGACGCAAGACCACCTCATCGACTTCCTGGGGTGCTTGAAAGCACAAGAGTATGCCGTCAGCTCGCTGTGCAGAATGCTCATTGCCATCAAGGTGTTCTTCCGCTTTGCCAAGAGGGAAAAGCACATTGCGCACGATCCGGTGGCGCATCTCGATTCGCCCAAGCTCTGGCAGCTCATTCCGGAGGTGCTCAGCGCCAAAGAGGTCGACGCGCTGCTCGCCGCGCCGGATTGCCAAACAAACGTTGGAGTGCGCGATAGGGCTATCTTCATTGTGATGTACGCCTCGGGGCTGCGGGTGTCCGAGGTGTGCGGACTGAACATTCACTCCCTAGACGATAATGTGGTGCGCGTGCGGGGAAAGGGAGGAAAAGAACGCATCGTCCCCATCGCCAGATGCGCCGTGGAGGCGGTCGACGCTTATCTGCTTGGGGCAAGGGGGGAGGGAAAAGAAGAGGCGCTCTTCGTGACGGCGCGCGGAAAGCGCATCGATCGCCACATGGTGTGGAAGAGAATCAAGTTCTACGCGAAGGCGGCAGGCATTGCTAAAAACATATCGCCTCACACCTTAAGGCACTCCTTTGCCACGCATCTTTTGGAAAATGGGGCAGATCTGCGCATCATCCAGGAAATGCTCGGACACGCGCATATCGCCACCACCGATAAGTACACGCATCTCAAGGAGCGTCACCTGTTGGAGGCGTTTGCGGCGTTTCATCCTCGCCCTTAGACGCGCGCGCTTGCCTCCACTTCTTGAGCTTTTCGTGGAAGGTTTCAATGTACACGTAGATAACGGGAGTGAGGTAGAGCGTTAAGATCTGAGAAAAGATCAAGCCTCCCACTACCACTATCCCCAAGGGCCTGCGCGTAGCAGCGCTCATTCCGCCGATTCCCAATGCAATGGGAACAGCGCCCATCATCGCGGCAAAGGTCGTCATCAAAATCGGACGGCAGCGGACCATGCATGCGTGGTGAATAGCATCGTGGATCGACTTGCCTTCATGCTGGCGGGTGTGGTTGGCAAAGTCGATCATAATAATGCCGTTTTTCATCACAATGCCGAGCAGCATGATAAAACCGATGAAAGCAGTGAGCGAAAGCGGCATGTTGAAGATGAGCAGGCTGATAATGCCTCCTAACGCGGCAGGGGGAAGCGTCGACATGACGGTGATGGGCGGGAAGAAATTCTCGTAGAGGATCCCTAAGATCACGTAAATGATGAAGAGCGCGATGATGAGCAAAATCTCCAAGCTGGCAAATGACTGCAGGAAAATGTTCGCCGCGCCCTGCACCGATCCGGTAACGGTGGGAGGGAGCGTATCTGTTGCGAGTCGCTGTATGTCGTCGATGGCTGTGCTCAAGGGTGCGGTATGGGCGAGGTTGAAGGCGATAGTTGCTGAAGGAAGACCGTTGATGTGATTGACGGTGAGCGGACCAATGCCCTCGGTAATATTGGCAATGGCTGAAAGGGGCACCATGTTATTGGTGGAAGAGCGCAGCCATAGCTGCGGCAGCTGTTCTGGATTGCGATAAAAATGGGGAAAGACCTCCATAATGGCGTAGTATTGAAAAGAGGGAGTGTTGATAGGCGAAAGATTGGTTGTAGCAAAGGCATAGCCTAAGACATTCTCAATCTCTTGTGCGGTGATGTTGTACACCGAAGCCTTATCGCGGAGAATCTCGACATTGACTTGCGGCTGGGTGATGTCGAGGTCGCTGTTGACATCTTTAATCGTGGTGATTGTTTTCATCTTCTCTTCCATCACGGGGCCAAATTGGTAGAGATCGGACCCTTTGAGCGAGAGAAGAGTATACTGGTAGTCCGCTTTGCTCGTCGAGGTGCCGACCTGCAGGTTGATTAGCGGCAAAGGCTTGAGGTACACCATCACGCCGGGAATGATGTTCACTTTGGGCAAAAGATGCTTTAACAGGGGTTTAAGGGACAAGCGCTCTTTGTAGGGCTTTAAGCGTATGTACATAATCCCCTCATTGTCTTGAGGGTTGGCGCCGACAGAGGTAACATTTTCAATATTGGGATCATCTACGAGAACCTTTGAAAGCTCCTGCATGTAATCGGCGATGAGGAAGGGCGATGTCCCGTCGCGAGCGTGCACAAAGCCTTGCAGCATTCCTGAATCGCCCGCGGGCATAAAGTCCTTAGGCAATTGCGTCAAAATAAAAAGCGAGAGCAGCAAGCTTCCCACCGCTCCCAAAAGCATGAGCACTTTATGACGCAGGGCCCATTCTAAAGAGGGCTCATAAAGGCGTACAATGCCGCGGTTGAGCGCGTCTGAGAAGCGTTCAATCCTACCCTTTTTCTTTTTTTCTGTGTGCGGAGGTATAAAGCGGCTGCATAAAAGAGGCGTCAGCGAAAGCGAGATAAAGCCCGATATGAGCACTGCAGCGACAATTGTCACGGCAAATTCGTGCAGGATGCGTCCCAGAAGCCCTGCCATAAATATTAAGGGTAAGAAAATCGTACACAAAGACAGCGTCATGGAGAGAATGGTAAAGCTGATCTCTTTAGTGCCATTCAAGGCGGCTTGATAGGGACTTTCCCCCAGTTCTACGTGGCGCACGATATTTTCCAGGACGACGATCGCATCGTCGACGAGAAACCCGATCGATAGGGTGATGGCGAGCAGCGAGAGCACGTCGATGGTAAATCCCAGGAAATACATTACCACGCACGTTCCAAAAAGGGACATCGGAATGGCTATGAGAGGAATGGTCGTGTCGCGCACATTGCCCAGGTAAACGAAAATTACAAGAACCACGAGCAAGATCGCCACGATGAGCGTAAATTGCACTTCCTGCACAGACTCTGAGATGTAATCCGATTGGTCGAAGACACGCACGACCTCTACCGACCCTGGAATCTGCGCTTGCAGCGCGGGTAGAGCTTTATTGATGGCGTCGATGACATCCAACGTATTGGCTGAAGGGTCCTTGCGTATCCCCAGGGCGACCATGGGAAGGTCGCGGTTCTTTTCAAAGAATCTAAAAAAGTACTTATCATCCTGCGTGCTGTCTATCGCGTGGCCAATATCGGTAAAGCGGACGATCGAGCCATCCTGGTTTTTGATAATGATGGGATTAAATTCAGCGGCATTGAAGAGCTGCCCTGTGGCGTTGACGGTGTACTCTGTCTTTTTGCCAAAGAGTGTACCGACAGGCTCGTTGACGTTGGCGGCTTTCATCGCATTGGCCACATCGTCCAAGCCAATGCCCCTTGCATGTAATTTTTCCGGATCGACGCGCAGCCTGACGGCAAAAGGGCTCCCGTAGGTCTGTACTTGCGATACTCCTTCAATGATGTTCAAGTGCTGCGCTAGCACATCGTAGGCGTAGTCATAGAGGTCTCCCGAGGTCATCGTCGCAGAGGTAATCACCAAAATGAGAATCGGCGTGGCTGTGGGGTTTGTCTTGGTATACGTGGGAGCATAGGGCAAATTTTGCGGCAGCTGCGGGCCTGCCGCGCTAATCGCCTGCTGCACGTCGGGCGAGGCCAGATCGATATTGCGATCGAGGTTAAAGCGCAAAACGATCGTCGCGCTTCCCGTATAACTTGTCGACGACATGGTCTGCAGTCCCTCAATCGTCGTGAATTGCTGCTCTAAAGGAACAACGACGTTTGTGGCAATCGTCTCAGGACTGGCTCCTGGATAGTCGACGGACACTTGAATCGTCGGGAAATCGACGTCGGGCAGATTGCTCACTGGAAGGGCGCGATATGCGAGGATGCCGAAAAATCCCAGCGTGAGCATCACCAGGATGGTCATCACGGGGCGTCGAATAAAAGGGGCGCAAATATTCATACTTACTACTGCTCTTCTGGTTTTTTAATTGCTACTTTCACCCCGGAATACAAATTCAGCTGTCCCTGAGTGACGACCTTGTCTTTGGGCGTAATTCCTTTGAGGACCGAGCTCATCTGTCCATACCTTTGACCTACTGTCACAGGGCGCATATCCGCAGTGGAATCAGCTTTTACGACATAAACATAATGACCTTTTTGTCCGACCATAATCGCATCCGACGGCAATAGCAGCGCATCTTTCTGCTCGGCCAAAATCAGCTGCACGTCCACAAAGTGTCCAGGCCAGAGGATCTTTTCCTCATTGGCAAACGTTCCCTCGAGCAAGATCGATCCCGTACCTGTATTCACCTGGTTGTCGATGAGCGTCAATTGACCTTTAAAGGAGCGCTTATGCTCGGGGTCGGGAAAGGCATAGAGAATGAGATTGCCTCTGTCTTGCTGCTCTTGGATCATCAAAAGGTCGGTCTCGGGCACGAAAAAATCGATGAGAATCGGCTGAATCTGCGTGAGGGTCGTCAATGTAGTATTGGCCATGGCGTCGACATAATTTCCCGGCTTGACCTGAAGCTTACCTGTGACACAGTCCATGGGTGACATGATGTAGCAGTAGCCCAAATTAATCTTAGCCTGTTCCAATTCCGCCTGGTTTTGTTGGATAAGGGCCTCATCGGTGAGCACGTTGGTCACGTACTGATCATAGTCGAGCTGGGAGACAAAATCCTGCTGCACAAGGCTTGCGTAGCGCAGGGTCTTTTCCTGATTGTACTTCAAGCTCGCAATCGTTTGCGCCAGCTGTCCTTCCGCTTTTGATAGCGACGCTTGATAGGGCCGCGGGTCGATAATCAGAAGCAGATCCCCTTTTTTTACATCCTGCCCCTCGACAAAGCGCTGCTCGACAATAACTCCGGATGCTTGCGACATCACTTGGACGTTGATCTTGGCCACCACATGCCCCACGTATTCTCGATAGATCGGCACATCGCAGCTCGTCGCTTGCGTCACGCTCACCTCGCGCGGCGGCGGCGGCGGGATTTCTTTTTTTGCACAACTGCACGTCCCTGCCAAAAGGGCTGCTAAATAGATCCAGAACTTATTGTTTTTTTTCATGCTCTTCCTCTTGTGAATCTGCTACTGCCTCCGTCCCCAAATTAAACGGAGCTAATTGGCTGGGAGAGAGAATCCCCGTCGAATAGGCGAGATTTGCCAGCGAAGTATACCACTGCTGCAAAGCGTTGATCTGCCGCGCGCGCGCATCGGCAAGCGAGCTTTGCGCATTGACCACGTCGACAATTGTATTTGTTCCCTGCTTGTATTTGCTTAAGGAAACCGTGTACTCCTCTTGGGCCGCTTGTAAATAAGCCGTGGCAAAACCCACCGTCTCAAAGGCCACTTTCACACTGTAGTGGTACGTCGTGATCTGCTTGATCACATTCAGCTCCGTCTCTTTGAGCTGCTCTTCAGCTTCCTTTTTTACTGCCTGGGCCATTTTGATCGCGTTGCGGTAGTAAAAGCCGCTAAATAAAGGCATGCTCACCGAAAAAGAGCTCATGAAGTTGTATTTGTCGTGAAGATTCTGACTGTAGTAGTTTTTCGCGATATTGAAATTGTAATTGAGCTTGGGGAGAAATTGCGTCTTGGCCACGGTCAAATTCGCCTCCTGCTCATGCAAGTTGGCCTCTGCCGCCAAGAGATCGGGCCTGTTTTGCATCGCAATTGCTATCAGCGTCTCCACATCGGGAAGAAAATCGCTATCGGGAAGAGTCGATGGCATCTTTTGCGTCTTTAAACTCATGTTAGCAGGCAACCCCATGTCGTAGAGCAAAACGGCATAGGAGGTCTCCACATTCTGCTGCTGCGCCGCCCAAGTCGTCTGGTTTTGCAACAGCTGCGTTTTTGCTTGCAGGTAGTCCGAAATATCGCGCACCCCATTGTCCAATCCCGTTTTGGCCGCATCGAGCGTCACCCTTGCCGTTTGCACATTGGCCTCATCTGCAATGAGAAGCTGGCTTTGGTACAAGTAGTTGTAATAGTCGTTCATCACCGTTTGCAGCAGCATCATAATCGTGTTGTTGTGCGTCCAATCGGCGCTGTAGAGCGCTTGCCGCGCCGCCTCAGAAGTGGCCCTGCGCGTGCCAAAGTCGAAAAGCAGATAGGAGACCGCAAGCTGCGGCTGCCAAAAACTGTAGTAGATATCCTGCACGACCACGTTCGTGCTGCTGGTTGGCGTACCCGAAAAGGAAAGATCTGTAGGCGTAATCTGCTGGAGAAAGATCGGCTGGCGAAAGCGCGTGTACACAAAATTTCCCGTGAAGGTAGGGAAATAATCGCTTTGCGATTGGCCGAATTGCGCTGCGGCCTGTCTGGCCTGCGCCCAGGATAGCTTTGTCTGGGGATTGAGGCTCAAAGCTATGTCGATAAGCTCGGCTAAACTGTAGGGCTCTTCCTGTTTGGGCAATTCCGGAGGATCGGTGGAAAGAGGCATCGGCTTTACCGAAGAGGGAGGCGTCCATGGCTTGGAAGGCGAACGAGGGGCATAGCTATAGGGGCTGACAACAGCTCTATCGGGATAGCATCCTCCGCATAGCAGGAGAATTAAAAAGGAAACTGGACAGGCCCAACGCCCAATGCGCTCCCTCTCGCAGTGATTAAAAAATTGATTCCCCATATTGCGCAGTATAACCACTAAAAGATTTAGGTCAAAAAATAGTATTAAAATAGTAATAAAACAGAATTAAAACAATAATTTCGTTTCTAAAAAATTACTGAACGTTAATGTCAGTAAATCAAATATTTAGCATTTATTTATTATTGATTATTTATTATAATAATAGAACAGAATTGGATTTAAATAATTAAGCGGAATTATTATGGCAGCAGTTGTAACAAATACGACAAGGCCTGTGCTCTCTTCAGGCTTAGCAGCGGGCAATTCCGTCATGACGGATATACGCTGGCTGGGCTGTACGCTTATTGAACAGGCTCCTTCCTCTCCTTTGGGAAATGTCGCTTGCGTGGGATACTCCGCGGCCTCGATTCCCAACGCCCTCATTGGACCGCTAAATTTGCAGAGCGATGCGGCAGGCTTTGCCTACAATCAATCGATCCAAAATACTGCAGGCTCTGTGGGCAACGTCTTTAACGCCGCCGTGAGTGCCTCGCAAACATCTCTGGGTTTTGCCAGAGCGATGGCGATCGGCACGGGCATTCCCAATCAATTTGTCTCTAATTCTGCATTAGCTGCCGTTGCAGCCGGATCCGCTACCGCCGTGAGCTGGATTTTTCTACCTTACATGGGAAGCATTGGAGTGGCAGGAACCTATCAGGCCCTCTTAGCCCGACAGTTTTACAAAGAGTACGAAAAAAATGGAAAAACGCTGAGCTTCCTCGAAGAGTACATCAGCCCTCCCCGGATTGTGGATGCAAACGCTCCTGATAAGAATTCGGCCGCTGCACAACTTCTACTCAATGATAGCGCGCGAAGCGATTTTCACATCATCGGCTATGCAAAATTAAAAGAAGCCATGCAGTCCAAACAAAAGGGCTCCGAAGAGGGACTTTATTACACTAACGCGCTCACTTTAGATAAAATTCTAGCTGAGTATTTCTCCGCCGAACCCGAATTGCGCGTTTTACAGGAAAACTATTTTCCTCAATGGCAAACCCTCGGCCTCACCCCAATGGGACAGCTGGGATTACTATTAAACGCGAGAAATATCCAGCAGCTTAGAGAAGCCACAGTTGCTCAAGCTTTAGGACAGGATTGCCTGACGCAGATAAAAGACACCTCAGTAAAAAATCCGACCCCTGAATTCCTGGCTACGGCCAAAGAAGTCATCGATACCCGCTATAAAGAGACCCAAACCCAATACGCAATGAACGGAGCGCTGGGAACAATCAGTTTTATTTTAGAAATTGTAGGCATTGCGATTACAGTTAGTTTTTCTTTAGGACCGGCGCTTCTTTTGGCCATCAATTTGGGCTTGATCACGACCTGGATATGCATAGATAAAAAAGGCGCAGATGGCATTATAGGTCCGCGCGGACGCTTAGATACTTTACTCATTGCGGTTATGGTCGCTTTGATGTGCGCATCCCTGGCGGCAACTATTGCAGGCTACATCCTCTTGAATGGAAATCCCGAAGTATTCGCCCTCTCGCTTGCGCTAGGAGCGGTCATGATCGGCTTTTACATTAAACTCTACTATACGGGAAAGAAAAAGGAAGAAGAATGGCTGGCAGAGCAGCGCAGAAGACAATTGAACCCTTCTACAGCGTCCTCTACTTCCCCAGTGGAAAATCAGACCCGTTTAGTCATTAGAAACAAAGAATAAAGGCCGAAAACCCATGGCTAGCAAAATCGCATTAACAACTCCTTTTTCTCCTTCCCCCTCCTTGCCATTTAGCCACACTGTTAAAAAAAATGGCGATCTCCTCTCGCAAGGACTTAATGCCAGCAATAGAGCGTTCACAGAGGCTAGCAAACTCAGCAGTTCCATGCTATACGATCTTGTCAACAACTCCTCCCCCTTGGGCAATGTCACCATTATGGGATCAGCTGTCACCTCGATCCCAAACATCATCATTGGCCCGATCAATTTAAAAGCGGATATTTCCAACTACCAATACAACGATTCCATCGGTAATGCCGCGGGAAAAGTCAACAATGTCTTAAGCGGCTTATCCAGCTCCTCGCAAACAGGCCTCGGAGTCGCTAGGACCTTGACCATCACAAGCGCCATCCCTAACGAATTTATTAAAAGTCCAATCTTGGCCGGCCTTTCTGCTCTATCGGCAACGGCGCTAAATGCCATTTTTATTCCCTATATGGGTAGCATTGCTGTAAATAGCGCCTACCAATCTTATCAAGCGCACGCGTTTTACAAAGAATACGAAAAAAGCGGAAAGAGCCTGCAGTACCTCAAAGACTACATTAGCTCTCCTGCTATTCTCATTGACGGCGCAGCGCCGCTCGAAAACGGCGGCTCCAAGCCTATAATTACAATCAATGACTCTGCGCGCTCCGATTTGCATATTCAAGGACTCGAGCTATGCCATGAGCAGATGCGCTCTCAGCCGTTAGAGAGTTGGAATGAAACACTTGAAAAAGTACTTAACACCTATTTTCCCTCTAATCCCGAACTGCTCGCTTTAAAAGAGAAGTACTTTCCACCTCACACCACCTATGGCTTAAGCGTCTATGGGCAAATCGGTCTGCTATTCAAGGCAAAAAACATGCAGCTGGTGCACGAATCTATCCTTGCCCAGGCATTGGGGAGAAATTGCCTAGATCAAATTAAAAGCCTCTTCTGGGTAGACATTCCGCCAGAGACCGTAGGCTCCGCTCGGGAAATCATCGATGGGCATTACAAAAAAATGCAAAGACACTACAAATTAAACGGGATACTTGCAGCCTTAGGCTTCGCTTTAGATTTTGTGGGTATTTCCGTTGCCATGGCATTTGGATTTGGGCCTGCAATTATGCTCGGAATCAACGCCGCCCTCGTTTTATGCTGGCTTTACGTAGACGAAACCGCGGTCAATATCCACAAAGGCCCGCGGGGGTATTGGGACGGCTATTTAATCGCCCTTATGATCAGTTTAATCCTCATGTCCATGGCCGCATCGGTTGTCACCTGGGTCATGTTGGGAGGCAATCCCCTTCTTGTAGGCTGCTACTTGGGGCTAGGGGTTCTCATGATACTTTTCTATATTAAACTCTACTACATGGGCAAGAAAAGGGAAGAGGATTGGCTAAAAGAGCGTAAAGAATTTGAAGATCATCTTCTACGCCATCAAAAATTCCCCAAATCCGCTATTTAACATCCCTTGCACCCTGCTCTTGCCCCTCCCCGTCTCTGTACACGACAAAAATGATTTGAGGAAAGAAACTCGCTGGAATGTCACCATATAGTAATTTAAAACAATATTGAGAAAATCTCCCGCGTCGGCTTTGCAGAAAATTTTTCGTCTTCGCTCGCGCCTTGTACTCGTACAATGGTCGCTCGCTCCAGACAAAAAATTTTCGCAGCCTCCTTGCATATTTTTCTCAATCTTGTTTTAAATTA
>DASXPV010000002.1:0-24830 GCA_036493355.1 Rhabdochlamydiaceae bacterium | reverse complement strand
CGTGTGGAGGAATAAGGTCCCAATTAATGGATTGTGCTAACTTTTTGAAGAAAATATTAAAATTGCACGCTTCGACCCATGCTATCAGACCTTGTAGTTGAACTTCTTCAGGATTGTCCACTGGAATTCCCACGGCTTGAGCCATTTTTACTACCTTTCTTCTCGTACGTTCAGCAATTAAAGCATAGTCGGCTTCTCCTAGACGTCTTTGAGGTGTAAATCGTGCGATAATAGGTGCTAATCTGGGATCTTCTTGATAACTTTTGACGATTTCTTGATAGGCAACACCACTTGCTAAAAGGCTTCTGTGGCTGCAAGGCTCTGTTAACTTGGGACTACCAGTGAAGGCGATACATTTGCCGAAAAGTACTTTAGTCAATGTATCGAAATTGCGACCGTTGGAGCTTCACCGCTAAGGCTTGAAATCATGCTGGAGCTAAAGGAGCTTGAAGAGCTTGAAGAAAGCGGAGATTCTGTTTGAGAAACAGGCTCTGGTTCTTTAGGAAGCAGGTCGAGAACAGAGCCTGGCCTTGACTTAGGGTAAGCGTGAATAGAAGATGAACTAGTCATTAATTTTCTCCAGTTATTTATTTAAATAAGTTAAAGTTTATTCTAAATTAATATCATTAAAAAATCAAATAAAAAATTATATTTGTCGGAAATATAATGGAATATATTGACCCTCTAACTATTATAAAAAGCACTTCTTTAAAGTGTTTGGGGGAAATCGAGCAGGAACGACTCTTCAATTATTTGAGGGCTTTCCTTAACAAACTGGAAAAGAGTTGGTTATGAAAATAGGGCAAAGTCTTAAGGAGGAGAAATCTGATGGCCTCATGTTCTGGATCGCCCTGAAAGGGCGAAAAAATGGGCTACAAGCTTCAAGTATGAAGGTTCCATGGCCCCAGAACACCTGCAAAATCGCCTAAAATTTGAATTGGTCTATACAGTTTGCTGCTTAAACTATTTATGGAAGCAGTATGCAACCTTTCGAATGTCTCCAACATATCCCCGATCCCCGTAAAAAACGAGGGATTCGTCATCCATTTCAGCCTGTACTAAAGCTCGTTCTTTTAGGATTTACCTGTCGACTCGTAGCGATTGAACATATGGTCTCCTTCTTCAAACCGATCTGGAACCAAGTGAAAGGATCCCTAGGATTTAATCGCCCTGAACCTCCAGATCCAACCACTATTCGTCGTATGCTCAATGGGCTCAAGCCAGAACAACTTCAGGAAGCGTTTCAGCAGTATACTCACTCAAAGAGATTAAAAGAGCGAGCAGTACATGTTGAGGGAATTGCAAAACTCGAGCAAAAAAAGAAAGATTTTTGGAACGTAAAAAGCGTTCTGATATTCAGACCTCTAAAAATCTTTCTTTTTTGCTCGAGTTTTGCAATTCCCTCTATTAATTCAAAATTTTACGCGACTTTGCAGATGTCCTGATCCGACATGTCTCTTGAGGCTCTTTCCAAGCGCTTTAAAATATTTGTTCTAGTTTCCTGTGCCTGCAACGTTCTCACGCATGCGTTTACAAAAATTTAGCCATGCTTTAATATGCATTCCTTTATCCAATCAATTGGTCCATTTACAGGAGATACAATGGTACGTTACACTGGTCCTAAAAATCGCATCGCGCGTCGATTTGGAGCGAATATCTTCGGACGCTTGCGCAATCCCCTCCTCCACAAGGCAAACCCTCCGGGAATGCACGGAGCCAAAAAGAAGAAAAAATCGGATTATGGCCAACAACTAGAAGAGCAACAAAAGCTCAAAGCCGCTTATGGAATGCTCACGAGCACACAAATGACGCGCTACTATGCGGAAGCTATCCGAAACAAGGGCAATACGCCATCGCTATTTATTGAAAGACTCGAGTGTCGCTTGGACAATATTGTCTATCGCTTGAAGTTAGCGCCGACCATCTTCGCAGCCCAGCAGCTCGTCTCGCATGGCCACGTGCTAGTCGATGGCAAGAAAGTGGACCGCCGCTCCTTTTTTGTGCGTCCTGGCATGATTGTGTCCATTAAGCCAAAATCGCAAAATTTGCCTGTCGTTAGACAAAGCATGGAAAACGTCAACATCACTTTGCCCGAATATCTCTCTTTACAACCTGAGAAATTCGCCGGACAAGTCTTGATCTCTCCTGCGATCGACCAAGTGCCTTTTCCCTTCCCCATCAACGTGCCTCTCATCTGCGAATTCCTCGCTCATACAAGCTAATCTAAAAACGCGAACTTCTCTTCAAACGAAGAGAAGTTCTCTCAAAAAAAATTGAAATTTCCCCACGCAGTCTTTAAACTTACACGTTTAAAATTTTTACTATAGAGAATGCAGAGACGGACTTAACGCAATTTCTCTCTGTGGTAAACACTTTAAATGCGCTTTTTGAAGAAGGAGAGGAAATCTTCTGCGTTGAGCATCCAGGCATACGACAAAAATATCAAAATAAAGGTCCCGCTCAAGGCGATAAAGCTCAGCAGCTGATCGCCAAAGTGGCGAGCAAAAATGGCGTATTGCTCTCCGAACAGAAGATTAAGCGAGGGATCGTCGAGTAAGAAATGCCCTACCAAAAGCACAATGACAGCGGCGGCAAACGCAGAACAGCCCACTCTTAAAAAACTGGATATGACAGAGGAGTCAAACAGCGGTGCAGCGCAGCGCTTTTTAAGATGGTGTGCGAGATAAAAGAAGTTGAAGAAAGCAGAAGCGCTCGTCGCCAGCGCAATGCTGAACGCCCCCCAATGCAAGCCAAAGACAAACCATCCATTCAGGGCAACATTGAGTAACACGCTAAGAATGCACCCGATAGTGGGGATGCGGTACTCCTTAACCGCGTAGAATGCGGAAGCGAAAAAGAGAACAAAGACGGATGGCATAAGCCCTAAACCATATCCCCATAAGCAAAGAACCGTGTGATAAGTTGTCTGCTGGCTAAAGCCTCCTCGGCCGTAAAGGAGATTGATGCCCGCGACACCTAAGACAAAAAGAGCCGCGCAGCAGGGAAAAATCAAACTGAAGCTGCGCTTAAGGGCAAAGCGCGTGAGATGCAGGTACTGTGCGTAATCTTCGTTTTTTAGCGCGCGGGCAAGGGAGGGAAGCAGCGCCGAAGAAAGAGCAATGCCAAAGAGAGCTAGCGGCAACTGCTCGATGCGTATCGCATACCATAAATAAGCGGGGCCCTCCAGCGAGGCAAAGCGCGCAAAAAGCGCATCCAAAGCGCTGTTGATTTGCACGGCACCAATGCCCGCCGCTCCCAGTAGAAAGGGGGCTATCATTTTTTTTAACTCGGGAGAAAAAAGACGCGGGCGCAGGGATTGCTTCCAGGAAAGGGCTCGGCTTAAAAAGCCAAACGTTTGCGGCGCGATGACCAGCCATTGCGCTAAGAAAGCAACGACGATGGCAACTGAGAGATAGACTACGGCATCGGAGGGCGCCTTGTCTTTAAGCCACCAGGCCGCCACTATCCACACGCAGTTAAATCCTACAGGAGCAAACCCTGTTAAAAAAAAGCGCTTTTCGCACTGCAGCAGTGCGCTGCTAAGCCCGTATAAGCAGATGAACACGATGCCCGGCATCATCAAGACGGTTAAATAAATAATTTGGGCTGAATCAGAACTCAGTCCTCCCCATTTCCACACAGCGAGCAAGCCTAAATCCGCAACCCCAATAAGGAGAGTCAAGAAGATAGCCAGCGAAAAAAGCACATCGCGAAAGAACTGTGCACCCTGCTCTGTAGAGCTTGCGCGTATGTGCTCAAAATGCGGGATAAAGCCCGCAGGGAGATTCCCCTCTCCAAAAAGGCGTCGAATCACATTGGCAAAGCGGAACGCCACCATAAAGGCCGCAATGGCAGGAGCGCTCCCAAAGGCAACCGCCATAGCCATGTCGCGTCCCAGTCCGCTGAGCCTGCTCAAGAGCGTTCCGGATAAAAAAGACAATGCCGAGCGCGAAACGGCCCGAGGAGAATCATTGTGAATCATACTTGTTCCTTAATGGACACTAAAAAGTAAAACTCGGTATACTCGCAGACTGGCATTTAAATCAATTTTTATGAAAAAAAAAGCAGAAGAATTACTCATCGGCGCACACACCTCCGCGCAAGGCGGCGCGTTTAATGCTTTATTAGAGGGAGTGGAAATTGGCGCGACGACGGTTCAGCTCTTTACGCGTAACCAAAGACAGTGGGCTGCAAAACCGCTTTCGGAAGAAGAGATCCGCCTTTTTAAAGAGACTCTCTCTAAAACCGGTCTTAAAAAGATCATGAGCCACGACAGCTATCTCATCAATCTCGGCTCTCCCGATAGCCAAGCGCTTAAAAAAAGCAGGGACGCTTTTAAAGCGGAACTCATACGCTGCCAACAATTGGGAATCACTTTTCTTAACTTCCATCCGGGAGCCGCGATGGACAGCTCAGCAGAGGAGTGTTTAGAGCGCATTTGCAGCAGTTTGGAACATCTCGAAGATATCGTGGATCAAGGGCATACACGTCTTCTTCTGGAAACCACGGCAGGACAGGGATCCAGTGTGGGACACTGCTTTGAACACCTCGCCTTTATCATAAACAAGGTACACAAAAAGATACCGATCGGAGTGTGCATTGACACCTGTCACATTTTTGCCGCTGGCTACGACATCCGCACAAAAGAGGGATGGGAGCACACGTTAAAGGCGTTTGATTCTATTGTGGGTTTAAAGCACCTCTACGCCTTTCACGTCAACGATTCTCTGCAGCCACTGGGATCGCGCAAGGACCGCCACGCCCCTTTGGGAAAAGGGAAAATCGGCTTGGAGTGCTTTGAAGCGATGATGCTGCATCCACATTTGCGCGAGCTGCCCAAGTATTTAGAAACGCCCGATGGGCCCCCTTTGTGGAAAACCGAAATAGCCTTATTGCGTGAACTATCATGACACATATAAAAATTAAACAGATCCAACCTTCCGATTTAGAGAAAACAGTGACCGTCCGCGGATGGATCCGCACGGTGCGCGAGCAGAAAAATTTCTCCTTTATCGAGCTAAACGATGGATCGACACTCTCCAATTTGCAAATCGTCATGGATGAAACGATGCCCCACTATGCTGATGTTCTAAAACAGATCAGCACGGGGGCCTCCATTAGCGCAACAGGCCAGCTCGTGGCAAGTCCGGGCCAAAAGCAGAAATGGGAGCTCAAGGCTGCACAAATAAAGATCGTCGGATCCTGCCCGGAAGAATACCCGCTGCAAAAAAAACGTCACTCATTCGAATTTTTGCGCGAAATCGCCCATTTGCGGCCCCGCACCAACACACAAGGCGCCATCATGCGCGTGCGCAACGCCTTGAGTTTTGCTACGCACTTGTTTTTCCAAAGGAAAGGATTTCTATACGTGCAAACGCCCATTATCACTGCGTCAGATTGCGAGGGAGGCGGCGAGCAGTTTCTCATCACGACATTAAACCTCAACAATCTGCCCAGGCATTCGGATGGGTCGGTGGATTTTGCGCAGGATTTCTTTAAAAGGCCCGTGTATCTGACGGTATCAGGTCAGCTCAATGCAGAAACATTGGCATGCGCCTTTTCGGACGTGTACACCTTTGGCCCCACTTTTCGCGCGGAAAACTCCCACACGACCCGCCACCTCGCGGAATTTTGGATGATAGAGCCCGAGATGGCCTTTGCCGACCTGCGCGATGATATGGCCTGCGCTGAGGAATACCTAAAATTTGTCATCCACTACGTCCTCGAACACTGCGCTGAAGATATGGAATTTTTCGATGCATTTATTGAAAAGGGAGTGATCGATCGCTTAAAGCATGTTGCGCATTCCCCTTTTGCCCACCTGACGTATACAGAAGCTATTGAGATTTTAATGAAGTCGAGCCGCAGCTTTAATTTCCCCGTCGAATGGGGTAAAGACCTGCAATCCGAGCACGAACGCTATCTGGCGGAAGAGTATTGCAAAAAGCCAGTCATCCTGACCGATTATCCCGAAAAGATCAAAGCCTTCTACATGCGCGGCAATGAAGATGGCAAAACCGTAGCGGCTATGGACGTGCTCGTACCTAAAATCGGCGAGCTCATGGGCGGAAGCCAGAGAGAAGAGCGTTTGGACATCTTGGAGAAAAAGATAGTGGAATTTGGTCTTAAGCCAGATGACTACTGGTGGTATCTGCAGCTGCGCAAATACGGCTCAGTGCCCCATGCGGGATTTGGCGTGGGATTTGAGCGTCTCGTGCTATTTGCCACCGGCATGGAGAACATTCGCGACGTCATACCTTTCCCTCGCTTTCCCCAGCACGCCGATTTTTAGATGTCTCTCATTTTTTCGATCACCTCTGAAAAAGCGACTTATCCGGTTCTTTTCAGCAATATACCTAGCACTCCCGAGTCTACATCTGAAATAGCCAAGAAGGTATTCCACATCGCTGAAACGATCCTGCAGTCTACTTTTACAAGGAAACTGAGCACTTTTTTAAAACTGCCTCTCCCCGTATTCCACATCATTTCTGGATACCATTTACCATCAGAACGTAGCGACCAATATCAATTGCTCTTAGAGGAAAATGAACTCGATGAAGAAAGAGATTTCGTCATGCTAGGGCGCCGCGTTTGCTGGTTCTTAGACCACAATGCCATAGACATAAGGGAAAACATCGACAAAGCGATGATAAACCATTTTAACCTTGATTTTTTTGATTCTTTTATTAAGGATTCTCAGATTTTTTTTGTGGAACCACTGCAATTTTTGCGCAAATCCCCTTTTATTTATGCTGTTAATTTTCAAAAACCTATGGAGGATGATGACGCGTGGTTATTGCCCTTTGAGAACCTCATTTTTATATCCCTATTTGCTATTGGGAAAACACAAAAAGGAAACCATGTCATTCTGACGCAAAATAACAATTCTATTTTTTATTGCACTGTAGCCATGCTTCTACTAGATTATGGTAAACAACCCAAAACACATTTAATCAGGCGCGAATACAAAGATAAAGTGGCTCAAGCCCAAAAATGGATAAGAGAAGAAGGATTGGAGTCGCATATAACTGCCTTTTCAGATGAGAATAGAATTACAGATACTCTTTGTGAGTGTTTAAAAGAGGGGCCTGGCCTTTTAACTCTTTCCAAATGGGACGATCATCCCATTATTCTGGATGAAGTTTCTCTAAATAGTAACAAGGCGAGCTTGCGAGATTCTTTACACGGATGGGCAATTACTATCCCATTTGATTTTCTTTTGAGTTTGATCGACAAAGGAAGTTATTTTTTGCAAATTAAGCCAGAATCTAAATGTGAAATAGACACCTAATACCATTTATCAAAAACAGGCTGTCCAAATTCGGAAAATGTCTCTAAGAAAGAACTCCGCGCTTAGTTTGGGCGATCACACCTGCGCCCAAACCGAAGAGCATGGCCGCAACGGCCAGCAAAGTGCCGAAAATGGGGATAAGGGTTAGCAAAAAATAGACGATCAAGCCTGCCGAAAGTAGAGGAATGCGATTGGGTTTGAGAAAACGGCTGAACGCCCAATTCGATGTCCAGAGGATTGTATAAATCTTGGCCGTATACAAACCGATAATGTTCATCGCAATCAAGGTTATGGCAAAGGGAATTCCCAAAATTGTCACTAAAAGGATCAAAGAAGCCAGTGGCAGCGCGACGAGAAGAACGATCCCGAACCCCAGAGCTTTCCAGGGTTTTTCCTTTAAGCCACTCAAAGCAGCGTCTAAATTTCTGGGAAAGAGCTTAATGAGGATAATCCCCACAACCAGAGTGTAAAAGAAGTTCATCATCAAGGCTAAAATCTTAGAACCGACGAGCAAGCTTTGGATCCATGTCCCCTTGACCAATTGATGGACAAAAGAGGGGTGATGGATCAATTGCCCATCAATGCGCGCGCCCGGGTCAATGCAGATGGGCGTATTACTGCGGTAATCAACATTGCCTCCAATATGCGCTCGCGAGGTGATGCGCATGTATCCGACATAGGCATTCAGACTTTGCTGGATCGACGAGGAAACCCGCACGTTGGATCCGATGAGAGTGGCTTGCGTGCCAATTTGAGCGGCAAGATCGCTATTTCCCGCGACAATCACCACGCTGCCCGCAATAATGGCCGAGGGCTGCAGCTGAAAATTGCCGCAAATAGCTGTGACATTGGCATCAACCTGCGCGTTGATAAGCACCTGCCCTGCTACGACGCGGACATTGTTGGCGACCTTGCCGGAAATGTCAACGCTCCCCCCGCAAGCGAGAATATCTCCATTCACCGTCCCATCAATGATGATCTGCCCGGCAAAGGCATAGACATCTCCGTTGACCGTTCCTGAAATCTCGATGCTTTTGCCCCAGGCGAAATAATCGCCATTGTGAACGGCGCCCACTGGCAAGAGGATCATATCCGGCTCTACCCTTTCCTCATCTGCATGTAAAGCACAGCAGAAAAGAAAAAGCAGGATATTATAAAAACACATTAGATAGCGTGTGAACACAAACGCATCCTTTTTTCTCTAAATGCAGCGACGTAATAGTCTACTTTGCATGCGATGATAGATTCCATTTCTTTCTGCAGTGCCATCTGTTTTTCTTCACGCCTGTGCATCATGCCACCCAGCTCGTCGATATTGAGAAGTGCAAAACGCGGGTGGCGGGCCAAAACGGGGTCGATGTTTCTAGGTACACCCAAATCGAAAATAAATCGCGTCCTTCCGCTTTCCTGAGCTGTGCGAATGAGAAATCTAGAGGCATAGGTGCCGGAGATCACAATAGGATACTTCTCCCAATGGGACAAATGCGACCAGTCGCACAGCTCCAGCTCCTGGCCAGAGAGTAAATCGCGAGCGGAAAGCAGAGAGCGGGTACATAGGGTAAATCGAGCAGCTCCTTTGTTTTTAAAATAGGACAACACCTTGCGATTAATTTCTGAATTGCCAATAAAAAGTATGCTCTCCTCCTTCCAATCCTGCAGCGCATGGGAGACGATCTCGTAGATCATCTTGGGGATAGTCATTTGCCCACTGGAAAAAGCAAACTGTGAACGTAAATGCTTGCCCAGCCGCAGGCTCTTTTGGAAGAGATAGTGCATTTCACCGGGCAAATTATAGTCTAAACAGGTTTGCTCGTAGGTTTGCTTAACTTGCCTTTGAATTTCCGATTCCGCCAGTACCATGCTGTCCAAACCGGCAGCCACTTGCGCTAGATGCGCAAAACAATCACTGCCGAAATAGGCGTATAATTTATGCTCAAAAGCAAAAGGGATTTCCTCTCTCAGCACATGCAAAATGCTGCTATGTGCTGCGGCCAAGTCTTCAGCGCAAAAGTAAACCTCCACCCTATGACAGGTCAGCAAAAGGACGCAAAACAGCCTATGAGCCATGGAACTCTCTGCGTGCAGCCGCTTATAACATGCCTTGGCCAATGCCTCTCGATATTCCAAATCGGCCGATTTATAATTAATCCCCAATACCCCAATCCGCATAAGACCTTTTCCTTTAGGCATAAAAGATGTTTATAAAGGGATCTTTCTTTTCAGACAAGTATTGAAAGATCAAGAGCTTGCAAAATACTTAATTATATTAAACGCAACATGCTTGCCATTAATGATTTATGTTAAATTTTCGACGCAACCTACGTAAAATCAGCCTTTTGCGAATTAATAATTATTTGTTGAACATTAATATAATTATTGTTAAAATAAAGGTATAAACAAAAGGAAATAATCATGAGTAGCGTTAGTGGTATTAGTAATTCATATACTCCTACAGGAGATCCAACAGCCGATTATCAAAAATGGCTAACTAACTTTGAAAATGCTACTGTTAGCGCCTGCGAACAGGATTTGAATGATCAAACAAAAGAACAAAAACAAGTTGACGATACTTTTAAGCAAGAAAGTCAATAAATAACTGATAGTCAGCGTCTTACGTCTAAAGCGTGTTTAGAGCTTAAAATACAAGAAATAATTCTAATCTTGTATTTTAAGCTCTTTTTATTTAATTTAAAGTTAGTTAAGAACTTATTTTATAGAGGTGTCGAATGGTAGCGCAACCAATTGAAAGACCGGATTTTGAGCATAAACCTCAACATATTAAAGAAGACGCCGGCAACATTAAAGATGCTGCCCATAAAAAACATGCCGCCCCCAAAGAAATGCACAAAACACTACTGGATCCCGCAGGAGTTTGGGCCGCCTTTTTAAGCAAGGGCGGAGTACAAGCTACTCCTGATGAAGTGAAAATGTTTTTGCAAAGCTTTGAAAAGATGTTTCAGGTGTGGATGCAGCAGCAAAAACGAGCCTTTGAAAGGGCAAAACAGCGCGCTAGAGAAGCCATAGAGGGAGAATAATCTCCTAAAGTGCTATACTCCTTCCTATGGAAGAAGATTCCCTTATAACCGTTTCCTTAGAAGAAGTCGGCTTGCGCATGGACAAGCTTTTAACCCAGCGCTTTGCAGACCATTCCCGCACCTATTTCCAATTCCTTATAGAAAAGGGATGTATCCTCGTCAATGGCTTGCCGCGCAAAAAGCGGGAAACGCTCAAAGCAGGCGATGAAATCGAAGTCTGTTTCCTTCTCACCCCCGAAATCGCCTTAGAAGCAGAGTCTATCCCTCTCGATATCCTCTACGAAGACGAAGACCTTCTCGCCGTCAATAAACCTGCCGGGATGGTCGTACACCCCGGTCCAGGCCACAGCAGCGGAACCTTTGTCCATGCGCTTTTACATCACTGCAAGAATCTAGGGTCAGAAGATCCCTTGCGGCCGGGAATCGTGCATAGATTGGACAAGGACACTTCAGGCGTCCTCCTCGCCGCCAAAACCCCTCTCGCCCATAGCCGTCTCATCACTCTGTTTTCAGAGAGACAGATCAAGAAGACGTATCGCGCCATTTGCATGGGCAGGCCCAAAGAAGACCTCATCGACGCCCCCATCGGAAGGCATCCCACACAAAGACAGCAAATGAGCATCTGTCCCTCGCGAGGCAAAGAGGCCAAGACCTTGGTACGCACGACGATCCCCTGCAAGCAGGAGGGACTATTTTGCGCAGAGCTGGAACTCATTACGGGCCGCACGCATCAAATCCGGGTGCACCTTAGACACGCAGGAACGCCCGTATTGGGAGATCCCGTTTATGGCTCTTCCAGCGCCAATAAAAAATTTAATGCCACACGACAGCTCTTGCATGCCTGCAGCGTGAGTTTTCCCCACCCGCTTCACCGACAGCAGTTAGAAATAAGCGCGCCTCTTCCCGAGGACTTTCGCATTTTTTGCGAAAAAATAGCAGTGGCTCAATAATTGCCACCCGCGATACACTACTGTTAAGTAGGTTTTTTGCTACTTGGCTGAAGCTTAAGAACAGTTCTCAAGGATCGAATTATGAAAGAGTTTGTAGAGTACATCATCAAAAATCTCGTTGACCATCCTGACAAAGTGCGCATCAATGAAATTGGTGGCACGCACACGCTAATCATCGAATTGTCCGTAGAAAAATCCGACATCGGCAAAATTATAGGCAAAAAAGGAAAAACGATCAATGCGATCCGCACTCTTTTAATGTCTGTCGCGAGCCGCAATGGAATTCGCGTCAATCTCGAAATCATCGAAGACGAAAACAAACACTCATAAAATCCTTGCCCTTGCCTTTTCTTGTGCAGGGGCACACTCTGACCTCTTTCTTCGTTAAGAGCTCTATTCTACCAAATGCGGAAGATAAGGCGTGATCATCGCCTTACGCGAATTCAGTGTGCCCGCAGTGTATTTAAGAATAGCTAGCGGCGCGCTCTGTTTGTCCGCGATCACTTGCGCTTTGGACATGGGCAAAAAGCTCTCGGCAAAGATGTGCTCATATTCTTTGGCTTTGGGTCCATAAAATTCAGCAGAGCAAGTATTCTGCACCACTTGAGGGCACGATTGGAAAGCATTTAAAAAGCTTTTAAGGTGTTCGATGGACTGCTCCGTGAATGGAATCCACAGCCAAAGCTCATCGCGATGAGTATATTTGCCTTCTACTCCCGCGTAAAGATCTTCAGCGCTTGCCACCGTGCTGATCATTTGCAAGTAAAGGTCGACCTCAGGGCGATTGCGCTGAAAGGCGCTTGCATCTTCATACCAGATCTGCCTTAGCGTTGCAGCGTGTTTGGCAAGAGCAGGCTGATTGCGCTTGAACAGTTTGGCCTGCCCTACCCGTACACAGCCATTTTGCTCTTTAGTATCAATAAAGAAGGAGGAGGGCTGTTTTTTCACGCACAGGAGGATATTCTGATCCACAGACTCTTCACGGGCCAAGTAGATCTTTCGATACAGAGAATACATGTCGCGGTGCTGCAGGATGCGCCGGGCGGCCTGTGCAATAAATTTCTCATCGCGGGGAAGATCGCTAAGCGAAATAATTTCTACTTCTTTTCCAACAGAGAGCGACTTCATTCGGTTGAGAATCTCGACTACGCATTCGAGATCGCGTGTGGAGACTTTGGTCAAAAGGTCCGTATCGTCGAGAATCGCAAAGAGAAAATGCATATATTCGATATATTCGCGCATGGGATCGACGAAAAAATGGCCGCGGGCCTCTGAGGCCAAAAGGCGCTGCAAGACGCGCAGCAGCACGCGTTTCGAGCTGGATCCAGACAGTTCCTTAGAAGTGTATTTCAACTGCTGTTCTATCTCAGAATGGCTCATTCCCCCCGTGCTAAAGGAGTCGTTGATCTTAAACGCCAATTCCGCGCACAACACATTGGAAGATTGCGCATCGGAAATCAGGACCATGGGCGCAGAGCTGGTCTGCAAATGACTTTTATGGTGGTCGATAACGCTAATCACTTCAAAATAGGAAGGCACCTTCGTCTCATCGCGATTGCAAAAATCGCGCATAGTCACTGTGCCGAGCGTATTTTTATGCACATCGCTTGCGTGAATAATCCCTAAGGGAAGCAGTTTGCCTCCTTCATCCGTCATAGTAACGGTTAAATAAGTGTAGTTGTCCATTTGACTGCGTATCTCTTCTACCTCCGAGCGCGCGCTCACAGAATGGGGAAGGTATTCGAAGACGCGGGTTTTAATCTTTAAGGCCACTTCGAGGCGCTCGGCGTATGCCCTTAAGCTCTGGATCGCTTTATCCAAAGTCGCGAAGATCTTCTCGAGTGCCGAAAAGAGCCTGGGGCGATCTTCGACAAGCATCCCGGAGCGATCAAAAATGGGTAGTTTATGCAAAGAGCTCAGGGTTTCTAAACACTCTTGCCACTCTATGAGGGAAAGTCCTTTCAACCCGTGCGCCAGATCCTCGAAAGCGCCCTCAATTCCCTTTTTAACGCCCAGCACCTTCTTTAAATAGTTATCGAGATAGACCTTCTGCTTTGCGGAAAACTCTCTTGCGACGTCGCTCTCTTCAATGCGCATGCGGAAAAGGCTGCCAATAAAACCGGGAAGGTCTTTGGCCGAAACCCGCTCTTTGGAAAAGAGAGAAATCAACCTTAAGTGCACATGCGCTGCAAACCAGCGCATACAGCTATTGAAAAGGGACATGATCTGCCTCACGCCCTCGACATCGAAGCTGCGCCAATCTCCCAGGTAAAACCCCTCTTCGTCTACTAGAATGACGGCGCTTTGCGATTTTTGATTGTGGTCGATGCTCAGCAGGGACTCATGCGGTTTTTTGCACACCATACCCTGTTGCGTCATCAAATCCAGTCCGCTTAGGCCCAAAGTCGTGCGCATCTTGGCCAAATGCTGGAAGATGCCTTTGCCAAAAATCTGATTAAAAAGCAGTTGGATTTCTGTTTGCGAAATGGGGGGCCCTCCCGGAACATTCCAGAGGTGCAACCCGCTCCCCACTCGCGCGGAAAAGGCATCCATCCATCCCCAAAATGAGGCCACTGTTGTATCCAAGTCGGGAGAGCCGTGCGCCGTGACAAAATGCGATCCCGGATAGACCTTGCCCATGCCTATCGGGAAGAGAATCTGGTATTCATCCCTGGGCACCCATTTGCCCGTAATTTTGCCGCGCACCAGTCGATTCTCTTCGCCGCTTAACTGGGCGAATTGATTCAAATAGAGTTCAAAATGGGAAAAGGAATAGGACTCAACCACTTTCAACGCGCATACGCGGTCGATGTAATCCAAAACGGCCGGAAGCAAAAAGCAAGGAGTTTTCGCTTTCTGGATGAGGTCGAGCAAGAGGCGATTGACCCTCTCGCCCCTCTGATGCTCATTGAAGCCTTGGAAACTTTTGGTTTTAAATTCTTTAAAGATCGCTGCGAGATCTTCAAAGGAAGCCTTTGGAATCTGAAAATCCCCTAAGTCTGCTTCTTTACTTTCTTGTCGAGTGCGTTTTTGCATACATTATCAGTTTACACGATCATTGGATTGAGCAGGACTCGAACCTGCGACCGCCCGCTTAGAAGGCGGGTGCTCTATCCAGCTGAGCTATCAATCCATGGAACTGCAGGATACCAAATCTACAAAATTAAATCTCCTCTCAATTTATCAGCCAAGAAGATAAAATCGTGTTATAGGACCCTGCCCTCTTTAAAGATTTTAGAGACTGTTAGGGAAAAAATGCGATGAAAACTATTGGGCTAATTGGAGGGATGAGTTGGGAGTCCACCCAATATTATTACCAGCAAATGAACCGCTATATATATGGCAAACTAGGCGGCCACACCTCCATTGAGGCGATCATTTACTCCCTGAATTTTGAAATAATCGTAAAATGTCTGGAGCGAAATGACTGGGACGCTATCGGCGACATTCTAGCCGATATATCCAAAAAATTAGAAGCGGCAGGTGCTAACTTCCTCCTATTGACCTCGAATGCGGCTTACAAAGTTGTGCCTCAGATGGAAAAAGCTATATCGATACCTATCCTGCATATTGTCGATCCCACAGCTGAAGCGATAAAGCAAAAGCACATCAAGAGAGTCGCTTTATTAGGGACTAAGGTCACGATGGAGGACGCTTTTTACAAGAAACGCCTCCAAGATCACTATGGCATTGAAGCCTTAATCCCCGCTTCAAGCGATCGCGAGATCTTGCACAAGATCATTTTTAACGAGCTAACACTCGGGCAAATTCACGATCGCTCTAAGCAAAAGCTCCTAGAAATCATTGAAAAATTAAACAGGCAGGGCGCCGAGGGAATTATCCTAGGCTGCACAGAGCTAACCCTGCTAGTCAACCAGAAAGACACCACCGTCCCTTTATTTGACACAACAGATCTACACGCCAAAGCTGCTGTAGATCTGGCTATTAAATAAGTTCCCGCTATTTTGTTTCTTTATTCTCCCTGTCGGGAATGACGTTGAGGGCATCGTCAACGTCTTCGGGGATTGCCTGTTCCTTGTAGATTTCTTCTTGTCTTTTCGTCAGCCGGTTGTAATCTTCGAAAGAGTGAATGATATGTGGCCTTACGAAAATGATCACATTGCGCCTATCCTCCTCCTTTTTGGTCTTGCTGAACAGAATGCCTAAAATGGGAAGTCCTCCTAGGCAAGGAATACCCGCTTTGCGACGCGCTTTGTGGTTGCGGATCATGCCGCTTAAAACGAGAAAGTTCTTGTCGGGCACATGGACATGTGTCACCATATTCGTCTTTGTCGTTCTAATGCCATTTGCCGTGTTGGCGGTGTTGATCATGTCATGCTCTAGCGTCTCGGTGATCTCCTCGTTGATGTCGAGAGTGATGATGTCGCCCTCGCCGAGGCGCGGTGTAATGCTCAAGCTGACGCCGACGTCGCGGTATTCAATATTGGCCGTTGTTTGCTGGCTAGAGCCAATCGTCTGTACAACAGATCCGGTGAAAGGAATGTTATCGCCGACAAAAATGGTGGAATTTTTGTTGTCCTGCGTGATGATTTTCTGATTCAAGACAATGGTACTATTGCCATCCATTTGCAAGGCGGAAACCAAAGATCCCAAAGAGAGATAGGACTTGCCTTTATGCATAATGATATCCCCGATGACTCCCAGGTCGAATCCTGGAACTAAGGGAATCTGATCCAGGCCGGTAGGCGTATTTGTCGCATTGATCCCCTGCATGGTTTGTGCAAATCCAGTGCTTCCAGGGGCAAAATTGCCAAGGCCGAATCCCATTTTGTTTTGGAATTGTCCTCCCGCTGCCCACTGCAATCCAAATTCCATCCCCTTCTTAATCTCCGTCTCGACGACGAGCACTTCGATAAACACCTGGCGCAAAGGCTGATCGAGATCTTCGATCAAAGAGCGCAGTTTGACAAGAGTGTCGCTATCCGTGGAGCAGAGAAGGGAGTTTGTCGCTTTCACCCATTGCAGCGCTTGAATCGCGTTGATAAGCCGCAGCGGCGCATCGGGCTGCGAACGCAAATCCGCGGCAATTTTTTTGAGGGAATCGACTATATGCTCTCCTTCGTGATACTGCAATTTGTAGACGAAAAACTCATATTTTTCCTGCGAAAGCCCCGGCAAGCTCGAAGAATTAGAGGCCAATAGCCCTTCCAGATTCCTTCCTGAATAATCCAGGGGGGCCTCGCCGATTTTATTGATCACAAAGTAGCCCGCGTCGTAGGCAACGGAAAGGCCGTGCATTTTCAGCAGTTGAATCAACGCTTGAACAACTTTAGCAGAACTAACCGATTTGCCTGTAGACAGGGAAACGTGAAAATCGAGATCTTTGCTGTCGAAAAGGAAATTTTCCTCGGAAATGCGACTGACAAAGCGCACAAATTCTATGATGGGAACATCTTGAAAATTGATGCAATACCCTTGGGAATCTTCATTCTTCTCGAAATATATTTCTTCTTCCAAAAACTCTTCATTTCCCCTTAGGGGAAACGGAATTGCCAAGGAAGAAACGAGGAGACCCGTAACACAACTGTTAAAAATTAAATTTTTTACTTTTTTCGCTTTTACGCTAATCATAAACAACATCCACCGCGAACATTATAAGAAGAAGGTGAAATTTTTGAATAGAATTATTTGTAAAATAATTTTATTAAAGCGATTTTAAATATTTCTTAACAAATCCACAACATATGAAAAAAATATTTTTAATTGCGTGTTAATTATGCAATCGCAATAATCTTGCGCCATGAAGCCAGTTACCATCGACAATTTAGATATTAAAGAGCACATTCGGTGGGCGCAGGATCGCGCAATTTTAGACTCCAGCATTGTACAGGAGTCTCAAAGCATAGCTCCTTATCCCGACTTAGTAGGGATTTCCGTCATTTTCCCTTCTCAACTCGAAGAGTTGTTCAGCTGGGCAAGGGGAATGCATCCCTGGGCCAATTTCACTCCGCCGGAGAATCTATTTTTATTCGCCAAACGTTTTTTTTCCTATCGCATCTTCCCTCACATTTCCTGCAAGGACTTCTCCGACGAAGAGGATCGGGAAGAAAAAAATGAAGATGAGGAAAAAGAAGAATCCGATGAGAGACGCAAAGATTTAATTCAGCAGGTGCTCGCGGTGCAAAAAAACGCAAAGCAGACGCATGCTCTTTTTGAAAAAGATAAAAGTTGTATTCTCTCTCTTTTAGAATCGATTCGCTCGATTGACGACATGCTCGCGCAAATTTCAGGTTGCAAGCTACAATATCAAAAAGGGTGAACGCCATGTCTATATACCGAAAGGGTTTGAAGGATCGGGAATGTGACAAGGAGGCTTCTCAAAATTCTTGTCCAGAACAAGCGACCCTTGTGCAAGCACAAGGCGCTAGCGAAGACGAGAATTTTGAGAAAGGGCCGACGCTGTCAAAAACCGATTTTTCAGACCCTTTCAGTATAGCTCTATGTATTCTCGGCGTCACGGGAAAAATGGGCGCATGCCTGCTTTCTGTCGCATGCAAAGATCCCTCAGTACGCATCGTCTCGGGAACAGGACGCCCGTGCGCAACTGCAATCGGAAAAGACTTGGGTTCTCTTTTGGGCAATGAAGAGCTGGGCGTTTGCATACAAGACAACGCAAAACAAGCGCTTGCTCATTGCTCTGTTGCCGTAGACTTTTCCGTGCACGAGGCCGTTTTGGAACACGTGTGCGCAGCCAGGGAAGCCAAAAAGGCGCTTCTTATCGGGACGACAGGGCTTAGTGACAAGGACCTGCGCGCCATCGAAGAGGCGTCGCGGGTGATTCCCATCGCACTCTCTTCCAATTTTAGTTTAGGCATTGCGCTCTGCCTGGAAGCGGCCTGCGCATGGGGAGGCGTGCTGTTTGGGCGCAGCACTATTGACATCCATGAAACGCACCACGTGCACAAAAAGGACCGCCCCAGCGGAACAGCACTTTCCCTTGCGCGCGCAATCGGCAAGGGCAAGATCGTCAGCGAAGGCTTTGCCTCTCCCAGGAATTTTGAGGAAATCGCTATCTATTCCACTCGGCACGAAGAGGTCGTAGGCGAGCATCGACTAGTCTTTGATTGCGGCCAAGAGTGCATCGAAATCAAACATGTTGCCCATTCGAGGGAAGCCTTTGCACAAGGCGCCCTTATTGCCGCCAAGGCACTCGCTGCAAAACCCGCCGGGCTTTATGCATTCAAAGACCTCTATGGAAATTAAAGAAACTGTATATCTGGGATTGGGAAGCAATGTCGGCACTTTTGATCAGAGCGCCCGCACCATTCAGCGCGCCTGCGCGCTCATCGAATGCATCCCGCTAGTGCAGATACTCCGCGTCTCTTCTCTCTATCGCACCACGCCGGTTAGTTCTACCCCCCAGCGCGATTTCATCAACGGCGCCTGCGCCCTCGAAACGACGCTTTCTCCAGAGGTCCTCTACGATGCGCTGCATCGCATCGAGGTGCTTTTGGGAAAAACTCCCAAAGCAAAAAATGCCCCGCGCTCCATTGACATTGATATTCTTTTTTTTGGAAGGCGCTTGTGCCGCACGGCTGAATTGTGCATTCCCCATCCGCAGTGGCGGGAAAGGCTTTTCGTGCTTAAACCTTTATCCGATCTGGCCGATGAGATTGCAGTTCCCCTCAACGAGAGCGAGGAATGCCAGCTAATTAATTTAAAAGAATTTTTGCAGACATTTTCCAATCCTCATAATGAAGTGATATCTAAAACTGTTGAATAAAACAGCTCGAAAACCTCATCATTGAGGCGGAGAGGTAAAAGATGAAAGACATCCCTGTTAAAGATTTTTATATCGGCACTAAACAGCCGCTCGCCGTCATTTCTGGCCCCTGTGTAATTGAAGGGGAAGAGCATGCTCTGCGCGCAGCGGAAGGACTCCTCTCTATTTTTAGTCGATTCCCCGACATCCATTTCATTTATAAGTCGAGCTATGACAAAGCCAATCGCTCCACGGGCAATGCGTTCCGCGGGCCTGGGCTTGAAGAGGGCTTGCGCATTCTCGAGAAAATAAAGTGCGAATTTAATCTCCCGCTGCTGACTGACGTGCATTCTCCGCAAGAAGCTGCGGCAGCAGCTAATGTGTGTGACATTATCCAGATCCCCGCTTTTCTGTGCCGCCAAACAGATCTCGTCTTAGCCGCGGCGCAAACCGGCGCGGTTATCAATGTGAAAAAGGGACAATTCCTATCTCCCTGGGATATGCGCAATGTCGTGGAGAAGATCCTTTCCTGCGGCAATGAAAAAATTCTATTAACAGACCGCGGCACCTGCTTTGGCTATAACAATCTCGTCACAGACATGCGCTGCATTCCCATCATGCAAGAATTGGGCTTCCCCGTTTGCTTTGACGCATCGCACTCCATGCAGCTCCCCGGCGGGCGAGGCTCTTCTTCGGGCGGACAACGCGAATTCATACTGCCTTTGGCCAGAGCCGCCATCGCAGCCGGATGCAATTGTCTATTCATTGAATCCCACCCTGACCCCGCTCATGCAAAAAGCGATAAAGACACAGTCTATCCCTTCGACGCGCTGCCGCAACTGCTGCAGCAAGTAGCCATGATTTATCAGGTAGTAAACGATGTTCCAGCGTGCCACACTCTATAGTTTTACCTGCTTTGCCCTGATGACTCTCGTCCTGGGGCTGCTCTTTGTGCGCATGCGCTCAACGGATGTGGAAGCCTGCCGCCGCCTGCAAGTCAAAGACAAAGCATCCTCCTCGCAAGGGCTGATAAACACCACGCATCAGCAGAGAAAAAATGTGAAAAAAGAGATCTACTTTTTGCAAGAGGACAATTCTCGGTTGCACTATCGCATTTTTAGTCAAAGCTCGCTTTTAACGATGCAGCCCTCCAATGCGGGAAAGAAGATCGCTCTGAACGAGAAGCTGGAAAAAATTCAGTGTTGGATGCAAGATAAGCTTTACTATTCTTCTCCCGGGGTAGATCCTATGCAACAAGTGCGCTTTTTCGAGGCCGAAGAAGGGGTATATTGCTATACTTCTCAGCAATTTTTAGCGCAAACAGTTGTCCTGTCGCTATTCCGTCTTCCTGAGCACGATCTGCCGCAAACGGCAAAAACATCTCCATTTTTGAGGGGCATCGCTAAAGACGTCTCTTTCGCCGTTTCCGGTAAAACACCCAGTTTTAAGGCGCAGCATTTTAAAGCGGAATTAGCACCCAATTTGATTGAGAGGTAGTATGAAAGATTATCGAGGTAATTGCAAAACTCCAATTTGGATCCAAATCCGCGCTTTTCGCGTAGGTGCGTTTCTTCACAAATCGCCTGCACTTAATCGTGTATGTCAATTTGCGAAGAAACGCACCTACGCAAAAATCATCGAATTTGGCCGCCAAAGCGAGTTTTGCAACTACCTCTATCGAATTCCCTTATACGCACTCATCACTGCTGTCTGCAGCTCGTTGATTGGCGCAACGGAGTCCGCCCTTCCCGATTCAGGGTCTGTCTCGTCCACAAATGCCACTTATGACGGCAATGCGCTGGTATTAACAGGACACGTGGTCCTCGATCACGGCCTGGGAAAAATGACAGCGGAAGAAGCCTCCTTACAAAAGCAGGAAATGGGAAAAGAATTTCCTTTTTCCGTGATTGAATTGCGCAAAGATGTGCATCTGGCCTTAAAGAGCAGCGCCGAGCTGTTTTGCGATACGGCCGATCTGGATTTTAACACTTTAAAAGGCTTGCTCTATGCCAAAGAGGCCTCTAAAGTCGTCTATCGGGACGTCTTTAAGAAAAAGAAGGACAGCCTTCCTTTTCAAATCGCAGGGAATAACGTAGAGCTGCTCTTTTTAAAACAAACGCAGGAAAGCAAAAAAAGCGCCTTTGACATAGAAACGCTTCTCGTCCAGGAAGACGTCCATATCGAATATGCCGATCAGTTTCAACTTTTTGCCCACCACGCGCTATACCGCAAACAAAACGCCTCTAAAGAGTTTCAAGGGATTATCACGGCCTACCCGCAAGACGAAAAGTCACAATGCCAACTGACGCATGGGGAGGATATCGTGTACGCCGACATGATCGATCTCAACATGATCCTCTCCAGGCTTTCTCTAGTGCATCCCAAAGGGAAATTGCGCTCTACTCTGCTTCCCAAAGTGCAAAAAGAGCCGATGCGCTTTAGCGCAGACCGCCTCATTTGGGACCACGTCAATCACACTCTAGCGCTCTCAGGACACATTTACATCGAGGAAGAGACGCTAGGCACGCTCGCCGCCTCTGAGGAACTGCAACTGCTGCACGCTCTTGTCAAGGGCAAGCCGCAGCTCAAGGCTATCCACGCGCAAGGGCCTACAACGCTGATCTATCGCGATCCTTCTTCCGAAGGGCTGCATAAGCTGATCTCCTATGGCAAAATGGACATCGATCGCACCCATCTTCTCGCCACGCTGGAGAGCCCCGAAAAGGATGGCCGCGTCCCCGTCGAAAAGCAGATCTACTACGAAGAGGAGGAGATTGGCGTTTTTGCAGACAAAGCGGTATTGGAATATACCGAGACTGACGATGCGCTGCGCCCGGTTTCCTTGCACTTAAAAGGCAATATCCGCCTCTTTTCCCATGATCCCAAGCAGCCCCCGCGCTGCGGCATCGCAGACCGTTTAAACTACTCCTTAACGACGCGCACACTCATTTTAGCCGCGAATCCGGGAAATAAAGTCCTTTTCTGGGATGAGTCGCAAGGATTGCGCATGAGCGCCTCCGAAGTGCATATCACCTATGACACCGATGCAAAACAGCACACCGTAAAAGGAATTGGAAAAGTCCAACTCTCTTTAACCGCGGAAGAGCAGCAGCACATTAAACAGATTTTCCCCTATTACAAAGTCCTAGCCCATGAATGAGCAGCGTTTTCAAGTCAGTTTAGATAATCTCGCCATTAGCCATCCCCCTTTGCGCGCGGCGAAAAAGCCTTTGCCGGCCAGGCCCACTCACATTTCTCCGAGCGCGACCTTGCTCAAAGCGGATAAATTGGCCAAATCCTATGGTGGAAAAGTCGTCGTCAACGGACTTAGCATTCACGTAGGCAAAGGAGAGGTCGTCGGCCTGCTCGGGCCCAACGGTGCAGGCAAAACCACAGCCTTTTACATGACCATTGGGCTCATCAAGCCTGATGCCGGCAGCGTTTTTTTCAAGGGACAAGACATCACCAACCTCCCCATTCACGAGCGCGCCAGGATGGGCTTGGGCTATCTTTCACAAGAGCCTTCTATTTTCCGCAATCTCACTGTGGAAGAAAATATCCTCTGTATTTTAGAGACCCTCCCCTTGACGCCTGCAGCGCGCAAACTGCGCCTCGAGGAGCTGCTGTGCGAGCTGCACCTCACCCCGCTTGCTAAAAAGCGCGCAAGTGCGCTTTCGGGCGGGGAGAGAAGGCGTCTAGAAATCACACGCGCTTTAATCATCCAACCCTCTCTTTTGCTTCTCGACGAACCGTTTGCCAATATCGATCCGCTGGCCGTCCAAGATGTGAAAAAACTCATCCGCCATCTCAAAAATAAAGAGATCAGCGTTCTCATTACCGATCACAATGCGCGAGAAATCTTCTCCATCGTCGACCGCAGCTATCTCGTGCGCGACGGCAAAGTCTTGATGTCCGGAACTGTCGACCAGCTTCTTCAAAGCAAAGAGGCGCGCACGAGCTACTTTGGCGAAGACTTTAAATTATAAGGCCATTAGCTTACCATCCACCCGCTAGTTTTAATTTTAACACTAGAGGTAAGGATGTCTTCCTCTCACACATCACTTCTGTCCGCTATCTCGCCTGCCAGTAAGCAGCTAGTCGCTATTTCCAAAAGTGGGAACAGAAAAAAATGTTCATGTGGAAAGGCGGCAAAATATAGCTCCATAGGGGTCCTTTCCACTTTGGGGTATGTAGGACTCTATCCAGTGATGGAGATGGTAGGAGTGCTTAAGGGACTGCCGGCGCTGTTTTCCTTCGGCTCTTTTAATGCGCGCTGTGTGATGCAACTGTTTGACGAGGCGGCAAATGGGAACTTCGACAAAGAAGAAAACAATTGCTCTCGCTGTAAAAAAACGATTAAAACCACGGCGGCCGTTGTACTCGGCATCCTCTCCCGCGCGCCTAGCGCAGCCATTCCTTTTATTACTCCAGGGCTTTCGCGCAACCAACAGCTCTTTCAGAGCATGCTTTTCGTCACTACGGCAGCTCCTGAAGCCCTAGCTGCACTGCGTTCGATTCAAGATGCTCACACCGCGATTATCGACCGGCAGCTGTCACAAAACAGCCGCAAGGTTTTATTGCAACTGCGTCATGCTTTAGGCGCTCACATCGATGCGCGGCTGAAAATGGTTATCAATGGAGAATTCCCCAATACTTACTTTAGAAAGATAAAGACAAGCGGGAAAATTCAAAATTCTCCTATTAATGAATTGCAAAATGTATACTTAAGCTTTTTACACCCCGATGTACATGTCTTGGCACAGCAAAAGCTCGACGCCACGCCTACTTCCTCTTGCAATTCGGGGTCTTTTCGCAAGATTGCCTCGCGAAGCATATCCGCGATTACAGGAACTCTATTTACCTATCAAAACGCCCTTTTAGTAAAGATTGCGCTGGAATCGCTATTTGATCCAAGCAATAGCGATTGGACAATGCCCGTGTCTTTGGGTTTATCAGCTATTCTTTCTCACGTATTGTATAGCGGGATTGCGCAGTCCGCAGATAAATTTTCACAATTTGGCAAAAGATACTGTTCTCAGGAAAAAGAAAGCATTGCCCAAAAATACTATTTCAAAGTGTACACAGTGGGAGATCTTCTCATCCAATTGCAAGCCGCTTGTCTGTACTGGACGATGAAAGCAGAAGCCGAAGCCACAGTTGGTCTAGAGAAGACCTACGACAAACTGCTTCTTGCCGGAACGACAACGGCGATCTTTCTTTTGGTTTATAATTCTATAAATGAGCTTTTCGAAGAGGGCATAGCCTCCGTGGGCGGGTATTTTAATCCGCAGACAAAAGAAATGCTGGAATCTTATCGCAAGTTAAAAAAGATCAAAGAAACTCTTGCGAAAACAACGCTGCGCGCTTTTGCCTTATGCCTTACAGAAGCCGAGTTAAATGACGCGCAATTACGTATGCTGGCGCCAAAAGGCTCGCTTGCGCAGTTAAGAATTCTCCTCGAAACACTATCCCATCCCGAGGAACATGAAATGGGGCAAACGGAGGAAATTTCTCAGGATACTTCTTTTTACGACGACGGAGACCGATCCTTTTCCGACCCAGAAGAGTAGTAACTGTTTTTAGCTGCGTGAAAGCTGCCAAAATTAGGCGCTTTAACGCGCTCAAATATGCAATTATTTTTTGCGAATGGTGTAAGAGCATAGTGTTACACACAATTTTTAGTTGACAAGTTGGCATGTATATGGTTCCACATGAGCACATAGTCAGCCATTCGTTTTAGCCCTTTCCATATGACCTGGGCTCCGGGAGGGCTTTTCCTTTTCTGGTATCCTCCTAGCATTCCGATCATTATCATAAACTCCCCTAGTTTG
>DASXPV010000001.1:0-1549 GCA_036493355.1 Rhabdochlamydiaceae bacterium | reverse complement strand
GCTACGATAATGGGGTTGGGTCCTATATACGATATAGGAGCGAAAGAAATTGAATCGTTATTAACGGACAAGCTCATTTTTATCCAAATTTCAAATGTTATTAAACGAATTTTAAAACATTTTCATTTTTAATGTCAATTTTAAAAGAAAACAATAACAATTTTAAATAAATTAATTTACAAAATAGCATTTTAGAAAGTATTTGAAAATTTAAATTTTTAAATGTTAAATATTTCCTCCGCATCACAGGCGCATGTTACGGCTGGAAATATAAGCGATAAGCAAGGATGCAAACGGCTGTTGAGAAGCAACATGTAGGTTAGCAGCCCGTCTCACAAAATTTGATCTGTCTGGGGTTTTCGGAAAAAAATGAGACCAATGCCTTTTAAAATATTCCCAAATGGTTTTATCACAATCCATCTCTAAGAATTCCCCTACGATTTCAATGGTGCAAGAAAAATGGGATCAACCAACACGGTGACCAGAATCACAAGTGTTTAGCGTGCAACAGGCAATTCCTTCTCAATCCGCAGAACAAAATCATTTCCAATGAGACCAAAGATCTGATTCGCAGATTACTTTTGGAACGACTCTCCCTGAGAGGTGTTTGCCGAGCAGCTCAGGTCAGCCAGCCTTGGCTGTTGAACTTTATCCGAGAAGAATATACACGGGTTCCTAAAGACCTGAATGTGAAAGTCCCCCTGAATCAACGAGTATTATTCTTGAACGTCTTGAAGCAGATGAGCTGTGGTCGTTTGTGGGAAAGAAAAAGAACCAAGTGTGGATTTGGCTGGCTTTAGATGCTGCCACCCGACAAGTAGTGGCCATTCATGCAGGCGGACGTTCTGCTTGCTGGAATGGATTATTGTTAAGGTCACATTCTTCCAATGCGCCAAGGTTATCTATCTCTACGGGATATTGCTGAAGCTGATTATGCTCAAGGTGCAAAAATAGTAACGCGCCAAGGTTGCCTATCTCTGGAACAAGTTGTTGAAGCTGATTATGCTCAAGGTTCAACTCTTGTAATGCGCCAAGGTTGCCTATCTCTGGAACAAGTTGTTGAAGCTGATTATGCTCAAGGTTCAAAAAGTATAATGCGCCAAGGTTGCCTATCTCTGGAACAAGTTGTTGAAGCTGATTATGCTCAAGCTGCAAAAAGTGTAATGCGCCAAGGTTGCCTATCTCTGGAACAAGTTGCTGAAGCTGATTACCCCCAAGGTTCAACACCTGTAATGCGCCAAGGTTGCCTATCTCTGGAACAAGTTGCTGAAGCTGATTATCCCCAAGGTGCAACATCCGTAATGCGCCAAGGTTGCCTATCTCTGGAACAAGTTGCTGAAGCTGATTATACCCAAGGTTCAAAACAGTTAAATTAACAAGGAGGCCGATTTCTGATGGCAGTATGGAAAGGCCCGAGTTGCTTAAATCAAGTACGGTGATAGGCAGTAGAGCGTTTGGGTTCTTTTGCATCCATGTGCGCATTAATTGCGCATAGCCCTTATCATATTCGCCAGGCGTTTGGTTCGAAAGTTGATCAAGGTTAGGGCGC